>JAEOSP010000242.1 GCA_016840305.1 Candidatus Hodarchaeota archaeon | reverse complement strand
GAAATATATGTAATTTAGCAATTACCTGTTATAGAGTGAGTCATCAACAAATCGGACCGCATCTATTTCGTTCTTTACAATTACTGCTTTCGTACTATTAAAATGACTTGGTTTTTAATGTATTGAAGGCAAGGGTGCTGCACGGAATCAATTGCCAAGGGTGTATGGAAGAAGTGTATTAAATTAGGAGAAAATCACTGTATTTATTGCATTTTTGATTTAGTATTAGCCAGAATAAAAATCCCATAGCCCTTTTATTCAATAAGTTAAAAGGCAAAACTACTCAATACCCATAGTGGTGTAAAACGGTACTAGCTCAACAACGGATATAATTAATCGGTTCAAAAGTTGAGCCGATATTTTTTGGGCTGTAACCGATTAATCATATTCTAAATGTTGTGTTTAGTATTTTGTCCTGTCAGTCTCTACTTTTAAAATTTGCAAGTGGTGGTTTTGGTGTTTCATCCCATATTCCAATCCATTCGCTTTCTAACTCAGTATCAAAGAAAAGAATCCATGTGTTTTTAGAAATATTACCATCTCGCAACACCTCTTTAATAATGTTAATACCTTTATCTAAATCGACTAAAGCTAAATCAATGTAGGAGTATTTTAATCCTGTTCCTCCACCGATTACACTTCCAATTTTTTCCTTAATCAATAAACTATCTAAAGCATCCTCAATTTCAGCCTTATCTGCAAATTTTTCCTCATCCAATCCCTGTGAGCCGTCAAGTTTGATATAACAGAAAATCTCATCTTTACTTGTAAATCTTTCTGAGTAGAACAATTGCGCTGAATGAGCAGTTTGCCACATTGCTTCGTTCATTGTCCTCGCAACAAATAAGTCAGATTGATACAGATAATCATCTTTTTTCTCAGGTTTTAACTCCAATCCAATCCAGTTGCTATTATTTGAAATCTCATAATGATATTCCTGAGGTAGATGATATTTAATTTCATGAAGCTTTTTGGAAAATGAATCCATTAAAACGTTTATTTGCATTGATTCTAATGAATCTTTTGGTTTATTATCTACCTCAATTGCACCTACCCATTTATCAAGGTTTTCTTCCCCAAGTATTGTTTCTATCGCGACAAAAGCATCATTAAATGCCTGATTGAAATCTTGTTCCGTTTGACAACTCTCTCGGGTAAAATATAAGTCAACCAAATTAAATTCATTTATATCTAATTGAAATGTTAAATCCTCAATTTGTCCACCAGTACGTGCTTTAACTGTTTCAACAGCCAATTCATATCCTTCTGGTAATCGGTGCGAATAAAATTCCCAACTACTGATTTTCGGAGCACGAGTCATGATTTCTTTTACAAGTGGTCTTAAATGCTTGTATGATTCTGGAGTAATTACAAGCCTATAACCATCACAGTCTACTGCAGGTCCAAATTCCCAGAACAAATGTTTATGAATTGATTGTAAGTTGTCATTCATGAATTTACCCACGTCAAAATTTGAACGCTGTTTAAATGCATCAATAATCTTAGTTTGATTCTTCTCAAATTCACTCCACCACGAATCAATCTGAGCAGAAGCTTTCTCATATACTTCTTTTTCAAAATCATTTAGCTCATTTTTAAAAGTCCATCTTGTATCAAGTGGATTTATATCCTGTGATTTCTTTTTTTTCCAAAACATATTATTATTGTTACATCCGACAACTGAAATCATCGGTATTATCATCAATCCTGTTATAAGTTTTTTAGTTTGCACAATGCTCTTTAATATTAAACACAACGTTATTATAAGAATAGTGCGGACTTAACAGCACTTACGCTTAATTATGTTACCAAAGATAACAAATTGAGATAGCGTTGCAAGAACCAATTTGCCCGCATTATTTTTATAAATTGTTAGCTTTAGTAATTATTTCAGCCATTCACTAAAGTTATCTTTATTAATCACTTCAAATGAAGCATCTGGGTATGCATTTCTCCATTGTGATGGAATTTTAACCTTGCTTTCTTTCCACTTAAACTCATATCCAAATAAGGAACCATCTCGTTCTTCAACCCAATCAACTTCTTGTTGTTCATAGGTTCTCCAGAAATAATTATTGGATGAAAGCCTTTGATATTCCTGATACTTTAACCTTTCACTTATCATATAGTTTTCCCACAATGCTCCAATATCATTTCGTGATTCAAGAGGATTAAAATTTGCAATTACGGCATTTCTAATTCCATTATCTAGGAAATACCATCTTGAATTTTTAGTTATTTCTTTTCTTAAATTTCTGCTAAACCCTTCAACTTTATGAAGAATAAATACTTTGCTTAATAAGTCTAAGTATTTTTCAACGGTATTCTTACTTATTCCTAGTTGATTACCTAATTCCTGAAGTGAGACTTCTCCACCAATTTGAAATGCAATTAATCTTAATAAGTTGAATATTTTCTGTGAATTCTTGATGTTTTCATAAACCAAGATGTCTTTAAGCAAATAAGAACTAACCATTTCATTTAAATAATCAATCTTGTCTGCTCTATCTGGTAAGTGTAATAGCTCAGGATAATTTCCAAAAATCATTCTTTCACGCACTTTGTCAACTTTAGAAATACTATTTTCTACTTGGTTGTACTCATTTTCAGACAAAGCAAATAAGTTAAATGAATACTTTCTACCTGTTAATGGCTCTCCAGCGTCTTTATGAATGTCAAATGACGAAGAACCCGAAATAATAATTTTAAGTCCTTCAATTTCATCAATCATAAGCTTTAATTTCAATCCAATCTCAGGAATTTTTTGAGCTTCGTCTATATATAGTAATTTGTATGAGCCTAAAATCTGCTTATAATTTTCTACACTTCTAATTGCAAGTTTGTCGTGGACATTTATATCCTCTCCATTAAGCGTTAGAACGGGCTCATTTACATGTTCTAATATTTCTTTCACAAGCACTGTCTTTCCAACTCTACGAGCTCCAAAAACTATTACAACCTTATTTGATTGCAATTTCTTTATTACATTCTTCGACAAGTCTCTGACTAAATAATCCATAATTCCGTCATTTATTTGACGCAATTTACAATATTTCCGTTAAAGTATCAAATTTGCAGTTCGTTCACATTATTAAAGCTAATTGAGATAGGATGGCGGATTACTCCACCTACCCCCTCGCAGAACCGAGCGTACAGGATTATTCATGACTTTAATTTTTTATTAATGGGATTCATGATATCGCTTCGCTTTGTTACCGTACTCGGCTCCTCTGATATTACGTTTTGCTTTCAGCAGCACAAATTACACATTTTTGTGGATTATCCGTGGGCTGGGAAAAGCAAAATGCCTTAGCAGTTCCTTGTACCCTTTCCAGGTATAACTGTTGGTCTGGCTGCGTTTATTCAACCAATAGTACCAACGCAAGCGGGCTGTCCGGTAAAAAGATTTTAAAGCTTGGAAATTGCTGCGTATACTATAGTACTGGTACAAACCTTGAAGCTTCGCTTTTAATAATTTATACTGCTCCTTTAAACGCTCATGCCGGTTGTTTCTACAGCTTTCTTCCAGTTTCTTAATTCCTTTTCTCAGTCCATCACTCGTGGTTCGGCGTTTCACAACCGGCACCCCCTTCTTGCTCTTTGTCCAATAATGTGTAAAACCTAAGAAGTCGATTGTGGATGGTTTACCTTTTCTATAAGGTGTAAATTCAACTAATTTCGTTTTCTCCGAGTGTATATTCAGACCATACTTCGCCATCCTTTTAGGTAGGACGTTCATTACTCTTTGGGCATCTTCGAAATATTCAAAACCTATTACGAAATCATCCGCAT
>JAEOSP010000026.1 GCA_016840305.1 Candidatus Hodarchaeota archaeon | reverse complement strand
CAGTTTCTAACCCTTCCTCCCAGGTATCATAATGAATTAATTGGGTAGGAAAATTTTCCCTCATCCCTACAATTTTCAAAACATTGTGGAAATCATAATCCCCGAAATATTCAGGCCCTTCTTCATCAAAAATCCACTTTCTATGAATCCGAGTAAATTTCCTTTCCCGAAAAATTAATCTATGTGTTTTATACTGCGACCGTTTACACCTATCAATCATTTCTTTTGACAATGCACAAACTACAACTGTTGGTCTAGGTTCTTTTTTCGTTAAATTAGATAATTTTTGTTCAAAAATCGATAACAAACCTTGTAGTCGTTCATACTTTGTTTCTTTAGAGAGAATCTCCTTTAGAATTTCCTCTGGGATGATTTCCTGATGGTTAGATGAGAATTTTATTTTCATTCGAAACGGGCTATCCTCTGCCAATCCTGGAAATCCCAGATTACCTGTAAGAACTTCACTTGGAAAAATCGGATCATTTAATTTTATCAAAAAATTAACTGTTCCCTCAACTGAATCTTCTGTCCCGATTAATCCCAATGAAATAGGTAAAATTTGGAAATCTCCTTCCTTGAGAGAAGAATAGGGGCCATAATTCAATATGCCAAATCTTGGATCACTTGCAGGGGTATTTCCTCCAAATAATAAATTTGGTTCAGCCACTCTCCAAATTTTAAATGTCATTCTGTATTTTCCTCCTCTTCAATAGTATATCGGTCAAACCAGATATCAAGAACAGTTTCTTCAGTCATCATTTCTGAGTTTGGCTTCCAGTTCACTGAGAACTCTATTGGTTGCCCTATTTTAACTAATTTCAACAGCCTTAGTATATTATTAGTAGTTCTTTTTGACCTAATGAACTTCTTGGACTGTTTTCCAATAAAATCGCTTATTAAATACTGTTTTGATCCTTCCTGAATAAATTTGTACCAGAATAATAAGTCTAAACGTTTATTACTGTTGTAAAACTTACGAGGATCTTTTAGAAAGCTCTCCAAGAGACGTTTTGATCTGGGACCTGATTCTGGTTGATATCCATCTATAGTGAAATGAATTCTTGGATTTAATAAGAGGTACGGTTTGCGATCGATAAGGTTTACATAAGCTTTAACCGCGCTATTTTTGACGTAATTGGTTTCATCAGGCTTATCAGGGAATGGATAATGTTTAACAACTTCTCTGGAGCTTTTTCGCTTACCAGAATGCCATGATATTGTTTGATCAAATGAGTTTACAAAATAAAATGCATTTGTTCTACGATCCTGCCACAGCTTTTTGTGAAAGAGAAGTAATTTCACCCAATGATTTAATATTTGAACTAGATATCGTGAACGCTTCCTGTCATTAATAATTTCCTTTTTTGTATGTTGTTCTACGGTTTCGTTGTCAATAAATGGTGATAAAGGGTTAGTTTTGCTTAAATTCTGAAATGTAAAAATTCTCCCTTCTCTTAAGACAAAAGGAATACCCATCCTCCAATCAATATCATATGGATGTCTAATTTCGGTTTCGCCTGACCATATCATTGAGGGAATATTAAGGGGGATTAAATTTGATATTATCTGATCTTCTTCCTCAACTGGCTCCCTATTTACATATTGATCTTTTAACGTTTGAGATATTGGCGGAAGCTTAGGGTAACCTGCAACATTCTTGATAATATTTAGCACTGGAAAACTATCTATCTCGATCTGCTTTTTATCCTCAAAAAGAATTCTGAGATCATCTGAATTTTTAATAGGCTTTGAAATAGGGCCATCTCTTTTGAAAAAAATTGGGAATCCAGTTGTAATATCAATTACAGATATTGGTTCAGGTGTTTTGGGGATCAGAAATATGACACAATCATGAAGCGTGTGGTCATCAGTAATTTTAACTGGAATTGAAAAAATTTTCAACTTCTCTTTACACCTAGACCCTATGAGATCCATAGTGTGTTGGATTCCAGTTTCAGGATTTTTTACACCTTTTACCTTCCTAGGGGTTTTGTCAGTCACTCCATAGATTAAAATTCCAGAGTTAGCATTTGCGAAAGCAGAAAAATCTTTTAATATCTCTTGATTGAATTTTGGTATAAGTTCTTTTGAAAGGTTTTG
>JAEOSP010000241.1 GCA_016840305.1 Candidatus Hodarchaeota archaeon | reverse complement strand
TACTTATTTGATGATGCAATGATAATTCCATTGATTATCGCTGAAATGTTAGCAGCTAAAGATGAACCTCTATCAACACTTGTTGATCAGATTCCAATATTACACAAAAAGAAAACAGCTGTTCCTGCACCAGATAATATTAAATTCAAAGCTATAGCGGAACTATTGAAAGAGGCAAAAACGGAATATCCAGAACAGGTTACTGATATTGATGGAATTGGTATTTCCTTCGGGACTGAATCGTGGGTATTAATACGTGCAAGTAACACTGGCCCAAAAATACGCATTACGGTCGAAGCAGACTCAGAATCCCGAACTGAAGAACTTTATACCTTGTTCCAAAAGAAATTAGATGATAAGCTCAAAGGACTAATGAACTGACGGAACAATCCAAAATATGAATGGAACAATTAAAAGTAGATAAATCAATCATTACTATCGATAGGAAAGCATATATTCATATCAAAAAGTGGAATTGTTAATATGAAGCATACTATTGGATTAATAGGTGGTACAGGGCCTCAAGGGCAAGGATTAGCTCTTCGCTGGGGTTTAGCTGGCGAATCTGTCATTATGGGTTCACGAAATCAGGAAAAAGCAGATACAATCTCTAAAAACGTCAACATCAAACTTGGTAAAGATTTAGTAGTGCCTATGACAAATGAAGCCTGCGTTCAAGAGGCAGATATCGTATTAATTACAGTTCCTTTCGAATTCGCTGTTAAAACTCTAGAACCTTTATTAGGGTTAATGTCAGAGGAAAAAATTCTAGTGGATGTAACTGTTCCGCTAAAACCATTTGAAAAAGGAAAAATGGTTGATCTTCTTCCAATTTTAGAGTACGATAAACAAAGTGCAACTGAATTGCTAAGAAAAATTGTACCATCAGAGATTCCAGTCATCGGGGCTTTTAAAACTCTCTCAAATGCAACTTTGCAGGATATTGATAGGTTACCGACTTTAAAACAGGATGTATACATTTTTGGTAAAAGCAAAGAAGCTAAACATGTTATCAAGAAGAAAACTGCTCTAATTGAGAACTTGAATCCAGTTGACTCGGGTGGTACTCTCTCCGCAAGACATATTGAACATTTCACTGCATTTCTTATCGGTTTAAATAAACGTTATAGAACACATGATTGTGGTTTTCAAGTAACAGGACTTCCACCTAGGGAATGGTAATTTAAATAACTTCTTTCAGAGAAGTTTCAATTATTTTTATCTGATTATCAGTTAAACCATTAATTGTATAAATGAAATTATCTATTTCTTCTAGTTTTTTTTCTTTATTTTCCTGCTGATTGAATTCATCTAATCTAACCAAGAGATTTTTTATTCTTTTTTGATTTAACGAATCCCAAGGCATTTTAACAGGCAATTGTTTTAAATACTTAATTGGAATTTTAGGAAATAGCTTTTTAACAGTCGTAAATCGGTGATTTAGATAAAAAGTTAATAGAGAGGAGTTCAGGATGATTTCAAGGTACCTTAAGTTTAGATGATTCCATTTTGGCTTCAATGTGAGGATGTATACATCGCACACACAAAAAAGATTATCAGAATCAAAAGCAGCAATTAACTGGTGTCCAATTCGACGTAAAAAGAGTTTGGGCTGCATATATAGGTCAAAATCTTTGAAGATTCGTTTTTGATTCCTGTTAAATTTGATATACCGAATTTTTTCGTCAATGAATAATTTTTGTATATTTCTCCCCGCAACCAAGGGGACAGATGAGGGAAATTTCTTATCACTTGTTAAATTAGAATGGAAACCTAATTCTATCCCACGTGAAATGTTTACAATGTCTCCTAGAGGGATAGAATCCCTATTAATAATTTCCAGTATTTCATCGTATTTTGATCCTTTTAAAGGAAGAATGAAATGATTTTCTTGCTCCCAAAGTTTATCTTGACGACAATTTTGGATGTTTGAAAAACCTACTTTACTGGAATACTCACTAAACTCGATTAGCTGGTTTTTTTCCTTTATAAGTGAAGTATTTTTATACCCCATTAATATACAAGTTTCTACAGCTACCTCTGGAAATACTTTATCAGTGAGCATTATTATTTTTTGAATAGCCATATTTTCTATCAGAAAAGTTCGAAACTCCTTATAACGATAATTCGTTGTAAAATTATTGGGAATTAATAAAACCAATAACCCTCTATCTTTGAGTAAAAGGATCGATCGTTCCACAAATAAAATATAACTTTCAACTTCTGGATCTACTGATTTATAACGTTGTTTGAAGAAGTTTTTTTCTTCAAATGTGAAGTTTAATCCAAAAGGAGGATTTCCTAAACATATATCATACCCACCCTTTTCATTAGGGACTGGCCATTCTTGGCTGTAATGGAATGGGATATTTGGAATAGGAAGTAAACCATCTTCTACGTTTTCTTGCTCAGATTTAATGTTACCAATTAAAGCATTTCCCGTTTTAAAGGATAGATGAATGGTTGGCTCGGATGAAAATTGTTCCTGGGATGTTTTACAACCATCAATATATTCTTGATTAATATCCAAACCATGAAGAGTTATTTCATAACGCTTTATGTTTAAATTCAACCAAGACTTAGCAAATTCAAATAAAAATCTTCCATCCCCTACTGAATTATCAATGATAAATAAAGGTGAAGTTTTTGGAGACTCTTGGAAAAATTTTGATTTAAAAATGAGATTGATCATAAGAGCTACAAAATGTGGAGGTGTTGGTACCGATCCGAGTTTATTGTTTTGATTTTTCACCCCTTATTTCTACCTCCACTAATTTGAACCTTTTCCTCAAAGGAAATGTCATACATCAGGTAGATTATCTCATTTATTGTTGATATGATCTCCTTCATTCTTAAGTATTGAAAATTTAATATTTGAATTCTTTTCTCCATATCGGTTGAGAAATTTAGTATTTTTTTAATATACTCATAGTGATTTTTTGTAAAAAGGTAGTTAAGACGTTTTACCCTCTTGAAAGGTGTTGTAAACCCTTTAATTGCTTTTGGGGTAAAATTTTCTTGCATATCAAGCAATGAATTTTGAATCAGAGCTCCGTCTTCCTTATATAGTTTAAAAAGCTCCCCTATAGTGAAAAACTGATCAATTTTTGATTGATCTCTAAGATAATTGATAAATTCGTTATTAGTCATTGAACCAAAATTTTTCATAAGCTTTTCGCGGAATTTAGAGTTATGCGTATTATCAAACTTAGGAAGTAGGAGTTTCTTCAAATATGGATTGTCTAAATCTTTACTTGTTACAAAGGTTTTTGTGAACACAACATGCTGTAACCACCAAGAAAATAATTCGGATTGAAGCAAAGCTCCGTATGAGTAAAGATTAATGCCAGGAAGTAAAGAAGGATTGATATTTATTACCGTTTCGTGAGTTATGTATTCTCCACTTTCATCAATAAAAGTAGGTAAAAACAATTGAAAGATTGGCTGTGTAGAATAGGATATTATTCGTTGACAAATAATTTTAGGTTTTAGAAGCCTTTCAGTTAATCTCTTTGGGATCTCAGGCTTTAAGTATGATCGAAAAGGGAGCAAAAACCCATAAGTTATTGTTGCTTTTTCTATTAGTGGGGTTCCTACATCTTGAGTCCTGTATACACTCGATAGTCCTCGAAAAGCATTCCATTCTATAGATTCACACTTAGAATATAATTTTTCTATCAATTTATGCTCTTTCGTTGTAATAGAGACTAAAAAGTTATCTGCTTTACGCGCAATGGAAGTTTGAATACGCGATAATGACTCCATCCTTTCAGATTTATTATTCCAAACCCCAGTCAGAAAATCATCTTTGGGTGAAGATTTCCGCAGTATAATAACAATCTGCTCCTGTAATTGTCCAGAAAACTGATTTGCTAGGTCAAATACTGCTAATAAACAGATTTTTGTCAAACATAATTCACGAAAGGATTTCCATCTGTTTGAGTAACAAAATGGTTTGGGTAAAATGAATGAAAGAACACCACCTTCCTTCAACAGTAGCAATGATTTCAGAATAAAGAAGAGCGCACTTTCTGAGGGTGTTTTACCTTGAATATATTCTTGATCCATACTACGAATAATATCCCATTCTTGAATACTATATTTAGCATTGTGTGGGGGATTACCGATTATTAAATCAAAAAGGTGCTCCTTAAATTCCAGAAAATTCTCCGTTAAAAAATTCTTGAGAAAAAAATCGATTTTTATATCATCGTTAATCAGAGGTAATAACCGCGACTGGGCCTCCTTGAGTACAATTGGATCGATATCCAATGTACTTACATGAATAAGATCGATCTGTTGACTGAAGAGTTTAACGACTTCTTGAGAGAAAATACCTTCACCAGTTGCAGGATCTAATACACGAAATGGAGTATTTTGCCTATCAATATAATCTAAGGTCAATTTGACAATCGCTTCTACAATATTCGAGGGAGTAAAATACTGGCCTTTACTTTTCTGCGATTGCGACAATTTTCTCCCATTCACTATCGTTTGTTGGCAAAATATGGTTTAAATAATTCTCTCAATCGCATTGCTGTGTATGTTTTTCCAGTTAGAACGTTTCCACTCAAAATTAAGAGTCTATGATCATTCTTCAAAATTACTTGAACTAAATTTTCCAGATCCTGGATATAGGTTTGTGATCGAGTTCTAAGCCTCACCATTTTACTTTCAACGGGAATCCCAAGTGCATTAGGATATTTTGTTAAAACTTCTTTGTAACGATAGAATATCGTTAAGTCAGCATCGCTTTTAGCTAGATAATTCTTTTCTTTCTCTCTAGATGTGATATTAAGCTTAGCTGTCTCTTCTGTTGCTTCAAGATGGACAAAAATTGGGTTAAAACGCTTAAATTGGTAAAAAAGTTTCTCCCTATAGTCAGGACGAGAAGAGGTGTTTAAGTTAGTTGCATCAAACACTACAATGGATGATGGTATCTTATGAAGAATGCATTTTACAAGCCATTTTGCTAGATTATAAGTATGAACATTTTCCCATGCTGAATAATTAGGATTTCCATCACGATAGAGCTTTCTAACATGATCTGTTGAGATAACATTAATTCCCTGTTCTTCTGATGAAGTACACAAGTTCATAACACGTTTAACATTGCTAAGAAATTTCCTCAACTGGACTTCAGAATTCACATCAGGGTTCAATTCCACACGTTCTCTTAATAATTCTAAGCATAAACTAATGAATTCCCTTTGAGATGGTTTTGATTTATCTATACTCAG
Source organism: Candidatus Hodarchaeota archaeon (assembly GCA_016840305.1). The sequence continues at coordinate 263 of JAEOSP010000241.1, read as the reverse complement.
TTGAGAAACAACATCGTTGCCATTAACCTTAAGATCTCTTAAATAAACAGGTTTTTGAATTTCAGATCGTTTAATAATATCTTGAAGTAAATTTTCATTCAAAATTGAATCTTTTTGATCAACCTTTTCTTTTGCTTGCATAAATAACAAGTAATCATTAAAGTATTCTGGTTTCACATTATAAAGAAGACGTCTAGTAAGATAATTTCTCTTCTCTTCATCTATTACATTAAGTGAATATGGGAAAGGAGTAGTATGAATCC
>JAEOSP010000240.1 GCA_016840305.1 Candidatus Hodarchaeota archaeon | reverse complement strand
TTTGAAATATTTAGAAGAAATAGAAGATATCAATCAGATTTTTCGCCAGATCAGGTGGCTTCGATGAACTGTTTTAATAATTTATCTATTGTTTTGGCTTTTAAGTTTTCTCCATAAAGATGTTCGACTGATTCCCAATTTTTTAGCAGCTATAGATTTATTATAATTCGATTCTTGTAAAACCTTACGTATGATTTCAGTCTCATATTCTTGATTTTTGAGATTTAGAGAATCCTTTAAGTTTGTTCTCTTCTTTCTATCATTTTTTTCATCCATTGAGGGAAATATATACAGATCTTGATATAATTCATTAAATATTTTAGGGTTAAATTTGGAATCTGTTAACAGAATGAGTCTTTCTAAAAAATTTTCAAGCTGACGGACATTTCCGGGCCAATAGTATTCGAAAAGTTTCTTTATAAATGTTTCTGGGATATTTAAGGGTGTAATGTCATACTTCTCGCTGATTCTTTTGATTAGACCATATACTAACACGGGTATATCTTCAATTCTGTCTCTCAGAGGTGGTATATGAATCTTAAGCACATTAAGTCTAAAATATAGATCTTCACGGAGACGACCCCTTTGAACCTCTGCTTCCATATTCTTATTGGTCGCTGCAACTACCCTTACATTAATAGGTATCAAGCTGTCCCCTCCTATCCGCATAACTTCCTTTTCTTGAATCACCCTTAACAATCTAGCCTGTACACTCAGTGATGTCGTCCCGACCTCGTCAAGAAAAATAGTACCATCATGGGAAATTTCAAAAAGGCCGGCTTTGCCGCCCTTTCGGGATCCTGTGAAGGCGCCTTCTTCATAACCAAAAAGCTCACTTTCCAGCAATTGATCGGGCAAAGCCGAACAGTTGATTGAAACAAATGGGCCCTTTTTATTACGCCTGAGATTATGGATGCTATGGGCTAAAATTTCTTTTCCTGTACCTGTTTCTCCTGTAATCAAAATGGTTGAATCCGATTCGGCAAATTTAGCGGCTTGATTAATAGCATCCTTGATCACTTTACTTTTGTAAATGAAATCCTCGGTATAATATTTTGCGACCAGTCCTTTGGAAAAAGAGCGTCTGACTTCCTTTTCTGCCCTCATCACATTGGATATGTCATAAAAGGTCGATACAACGCCTAACATTTTCGAATCTACGATGATAGGGATATGGCTGGCAACAAATTGGTCCTTATTTATTCTTTCAAGCCTATTAAACATGGGCCGTTGCGTGTGTAGCACGTTTAGCATCTTAGGATTGGGGATATACTGAGCGATAGGTTTTCTATGAACTTTTTTATCGGTGATTTTTAAAAAATTTAGAGCGGCTACATTAATTGTTGTAATAATGCCATTTTGATCTACAGCGACGATTCCCTCTGACGTTGAATCAATAATAGATTGATACCATTTGGCCTTTTCCGTCTCATGCCTTCTTGATCTTGCTACAGATATCGCATCCGTTATCACGGAGGCAACGGTTTCTTTGGCTGTTAGAAGTTCCACCATTTTCAAACCGTATTTTTTTGAGATCTTCATAGAAACACCGCCACCAATGACAACTTCACAACCTTGATTTTGGGCAGAGAGGATCAGCCTGTCCAAGTCATCTAAATCACTGTAGATACCTTGTGAGAGCTCTATATCGAACAGCTCCTCAAAAATATCAAGCATACTAAGCTTGGTACGGAATGTGGGGAGTAATATTTTTTTTCCCAGTGATGACGCTTTCTTCACGCTGTTAAGGATGTCAAAGGATGTCATTGGGATCGATAAGATAGGAATTTGCAAGCTTTCCCTGAGCATACTCGCTGTTCCACCTCTGCTAACTATAACTTCAACACCAGAGTTTTCCATTTTTTTGGCCACTGGAATGGCCTCATCTAAACCCTTGGAAGAGAATTGAAGGTCATAGTTCATTTCGTCGGCAATTTCGCAGGCAGAGTCTACGAGTGGGATACTTGATGCAATAAAACCGAGTTTATATTTGTTTTTATCCATCTTTAGTAACTGTTACAAAAAATAAACAAATGTTACATTCTTTTAACACAAAGTCAATGTTAATTGAAATCATCTTCAATTTTGTGGATAATGGATCGTGTTAAGAATTATCGCCATGTTATACATAAATTTTGCGTACTTACACACTATCGCGAATATGGTTTTGTGCTATAGTGGAAATAGACAAGGTAGGGAGGTGATGCTTAAGGTTTTGAAAATTAATAAATTCTTGACAAATCCATCACTAATCTACATGTGGGTACTATGTCAGGCTCCATTTGAATATCCTAACGATTATAGGAGCACTTAAAACTTGGTATGCAGGCACCCATTAAAAGGCCCCTGTCAACAAAAAACAC
>JAEOSP010000239.1 GCA_016840305.1 Candidatus Hodarchaeota archaeon | reverse complement strand
TGGATTGTTTCTGATCCACGACCTGAACACATCAACGCCATTACTTGGTTAAATGAGTCGTTAACAACGGACTTTTATTTAGTTAAAGTTGAAGCCGTCAAAATTGGCGAATCAGAACCTGCACCCTTACTGACATTAATTGTTGGACCAAGTGAAGAAGGTAGAGAAGTTGGCAAAATGAAAGAAGAACGAGCTGAAAGATACCAAATAAGACAAAGATTTTGGACACAATTGTTAGATAAAGCAAAAGAAAGAACACAATTACATGCCAATATTACACCTGGTCAATATAGCGGAGTAGGTACTTCAGCGGGAAAACGCGGCTTAAACTATAATTATAGAGTACGCGAACACAGTACATCCGTGGAATTATACATAGATCGAGGAAAAGATAGTGCAGAAGAAAATAAGTCAATATTTGATACGTTAATTCGGGATAGAGAAACAATAGAATCTAAGTTTGGTGAATCGTTAGAATGGCAAAGGCTAGATGATCGAAGAGCCTCAAGAATCACAAAACAGATTGAACTTGGTGGTTATAGAGATGAGGAAGACTGGCCAGAAATTCATGAAAAACTTATTGCAACCATGATCAGATTTGAGAAAGCAATGAAATCGCATATTAAGAAATTGTATTTATAAAGAGATATCAAATTGTAATATCTAACTCTTGTTAAATATAAAAGGTAACCTTACTCATCATTTAGGCCAATTAGTTAGTGAGAACCTGTCGTAGAAACATAGATTTCTTAACAACCTTCATTCTTCTTGATTATTTCAAATAAATCGGACTGATTTTCCGTTTACTTCAAATAGCTAGCTAGTTCTTAGAAAATGAATAGCACGCTAAATCTGTACAGACGAAAATTCGTTACACCAAATAAACTTATGATTAGTCTTTATGTCAAATACGACGTTAAGATCTGGATGACCATAATTATTACGTGTTCCCGCTGACGCTATACATATAGTTTTATTGGGAAGAATGTTTGTCATCTGAGCATTCCAATTTTTTACTGATCCATGATGTGGAACCTGAATAATGTATGTATTTGGAAAATATGGTCGATAATGTCTTTCGACTTCTTGGAAATTCGTATTTAGATTTATGTCTCCCATCAGTAACTGCCCATTTCTATTTGAATAGTGAACGGTAAATGAAAAAAGACATGTAGATGGCGAGATATATTGAAGGAAGTTACAATAAGGTAAATTGCAACGAAAGTTTATGGAGTGCTTCTGATTGGTTGGTTTGATAGGTCCATGGTAGGTTACTAGAGACGTATCATTTAACTCTTGATCTGGTCGAATGTGAACATAACATTTCCTTAAAGGTGAAAGTGATTTGCTTGCGATTATCTTTATTAGATTATAATTTGGTTTTAGCGTTTGTTCAATGCATTTTTTAAAATTGTTGAATTTTTGAGGAGAAATTCCTTCTTTATAGTTAAAGAAGCGGAAGAACCATTGTCCCAAAGCTTTGGTGTATCCATTGTGATTCTTTATAAAGAGCGTCTTATCCAATAGTTCCTTTAGCTGCGGGTCATTTGTTAGTACTTCATTACGAAGATTTTCATCGTTTGGTAATTCTCCTAAATCTGGGTCTTGATTCTCAGAGGGGACGTAGGTGGGTGGTTCTTCGGGAAATCGACCTTCTTTTCCACCAATCAGGACAATTCTTTTCACATTATTATTAAGAAGAAAAGTAACAGGATCAGATAGAAATTCGTAATACCATAACGAGTGATCCAATCGCACTAAGGAAATCATTAATCTTTCAATTGGCAATAAATACGGAAGAACTACGGTGTGTACATTGATGTCTTTAAGTAAAGAATAGAGGCCAAGTACATGATCTTCGTGTAGGTGAGAAAGTATCAATAAATCTAGTTTGTCAACTTCGTGTTTATATTCAACAATACTTTTTTCCAAGTATCGTTTATCTTGCTTTGATGCTCCGCAATCGTATACAAAATTAAATTGATCGATCCTTCCACTATAAAACAAACCTTGACCTACATTATGAAAGGTAAATTCTGTATTCAATATTTTCACATAACAGACTAATCATTATTTATGTGTATAAACATTATAATAATTTAGATCACTTTTTAAAATACATATTTGTTATCGTATTGTTACTGGATTATGATTAGCTAGCTAGCTTTATGTTATAAATTACTGCTTTCCTTTCATTCACTATTATACAAATAGCAGAATGAAGTTACTAAGTATATTCGATTCTATTAAGAATAATCGTATTACTATATTGGTAATTCATAAAGTATAAAGTGAGAACCTCTTATAGTGTTTGTTAGTTCGTTATTGAGTTGCGTTTTAATGGTGACTAAACGTCAAGCTAGCTAGCTAAAATATGACCGATTAAGCTTTTCTTGGTTAGAGTTGAATATAAAACGAGAATTGCGAGAAGAAAACGGTCGGTTACGGTCGGAACATGATAGCCGCCTCAACCATTAAAAGCGTGTACGAAAAAGAATAGAAATAATGGGAACAAATTGAAACTCACACAATTGAGGCTTCGTAACTTTCGCTGTTTTAAAGATGAAACATCTATTAATTTCGAGGACATTACTGCTCTTATTGGAAAAAACGATGCTGGTAAATCTACGCTTATGGATGCATTGAATATCTTTCTAAACGAAAGCAATCCAGACAGTGACGACGCTTCAAAAGATGGAGACCCAACGGATCTAACAATAATCTGTGAATTTGACAATCTTCCTGATGAAGTCATTCTAGATGACTCAAGCTCTACCAATCTTGGTAGCGAGTATCTCTTGAATGCTGAAAATAGGTTAGAAATTCATAAGTTTTACAGTGGGGAACTGCGAAATCCAAAATGTAAACGTATCGAAGCCTATGCTATCCATCCGACCGTAGATGGAGCCAAAGATCTTCTTCAACTTAAAAACACTGACCTTAAGAAAAAAGCAAATGAACTAGGTATAAATCTCGATGGAATTGATCAACGA
>JAEOSP010000025.1 GCA_016840305.1 Candidatus Hodarchaeota archaeon | reverse complement strand
ACACATTCATTTACAGACTTCGAGGTTGATTTAACTTCACCTTCACTGGTTGTTTTAAGTCCACTGAATACGTCTTATAAAAGAAATAATGTAGAGTTTTCGTATATTACGGATGAAGAGCATTTAATCGTTATTCTTGATAATAATCTAATTGGTTTCAAGGAATCAGGGACGATTTTTGTGGGTTTAACTGAAGGAACCCATAATCTGACAATTCAAGTAGAAGATTCTGCAGAAAACGGTATTGAAACGACAGTTCATTTTACGGTTGATACAGTGCCACCTTCATTATTAATTCAATCACCGATCAATCGTAGTTACACCGGGAATGTTACCCTATCATTCAATTCGAACGGATCAAGAGTCCTTTACTCTTTATCAGGGATCAATGAGATTAATTTAACTTATACAACTCCAATTTCACTGAATTTACCATTAAATCAGTATCACCTAATCGTATATGCTTTTGATGAAGCTGGGAATACAATGTGCCAGTCTGTAGATTTTACTATTGTAGAAGGTGTTGATTTACTTATAGACTCTCAGCTTGAGATTATTGACCAAGGAGGGAATTATCTAATAAGTACATCAATCCAATCCAACCCAGACTTTGAAAAAGTGGGAATATTACTTAATGGTTCAAATTTTGGTGAACTCTTGTGGAACTCACTATTTCACGGGTACCAATTAAACTTCCAGCTTCCCTCGCCAAGAAGATGGGAGATCATATTATTTGCAAAGACCAGTGATAATAAATTCGATTTCCAAGCTTTTTTTATTAATTGGTTACCTCCCATACCCGAAATTACCTATTTTTCTGCTTATTGGGAATCATCACATTATGAACTCCGCATAAAAATTGATTCAGAATCGCTACCACTTGAAATTGTTCAAACAAGGGTGCAAAACGTGAACTATAACTGCTATTTCTATGCATTTACTAATGAATGGAGAGTTCAATTGAATATTTTACCTGAGAACTATACAATTAAGCTAGGCGTCTGGTATCCATGGGATATTTTTCCGATAGTCCAAAAGGAGTATAAGATTTATTGGTATGCTCCAGTAATTATCTTAGAGAGCTTTGAATCCAATAGAAGTGGTTTTTTAATGGATATTCGGATTGAAAAGGGAAATAGTAGTTTTAGAAATGAATTTCTGTTATTAAAAATTGAGGATGAAAAGGATAATTTCGAAGTATTAGGAAATATGAAATTCCGAGCTGTGACTGGGAATTATGAAATTTGGAGTTTTTCTTCACCTATTCTTCCCCCTGGGTCGTGGAAACTTTCAATAAATATTTCCGATGTATATGGGTTAACGAACTACTTTAATAGAATATTTAATAGCACAGATGATCCACCGCAGATTGGCGAAGTACATGTGGATTTGATAAGTAATACATCAACAGGAAGCCTTTATGGACTTATTGCGGAAATATTTGATGATTATACATTAAAAGAGACTTACGTGTTGATTAATGGTGAAAAATACTTTGTTTATCAAATCAATGAAACACATGTGGGTGTAGAGTTCTTTTTGACTGAAGGTGTATACGCAGTACAATTATCAGCCACAGACGACTTAAATCAACAAACCATTCAGTTTATAATCAATTTACATGTAGTAAATGGCGTTCTTTCTACTTCATCTTCAAATTCAACCATTATCAACACTAATCCAGAAAAAACTTACTTTATTACTTCAAAACAACTCAATATGATCACAAACGATTTTGTTGAAATAAGTTTTGCTAGTGGAGTATTTGCAAGTTTAGTTGCTTTAGGAAATGCAATTACACGACGAAAGAGGGTTGGTTAGTGAAGAATTCGACACATTATTTGTTCTCTTTAGGTTTAACAAACCTTTACTTGCTATCTGAACCAGGACTTGATCCAAATATATCGGGGATATCGATTATTTTTTCCTTAATATGTAGTTTAATGAGCGTATTACCTAATTATTTAGATAAAAGTATGTCAATTAGCATGGAAGTTCAGCTTCCAAGATATAGACACCCATTAAGTCATTCTCCTTGGACTATTGCCTATTTCTTACCGTTATTATATCTTAGTGAAGTAATTGATGTGAGAATTATTCAGATCTTTTCATCTCTTTTAACGATCAGCTGGAGTTCACATTTGTTCCTTGATCTACTAAATCCTGGGGGTATTCCAATTGGAAAGAAACCTATTTTTAATAATCATCCTATAAAACATTATCAATTCATGATTGACAATAGAAAATATAAACGAATACGCCTTGCTCGTATTCCATTCAATGATATCAGAGCAAATCGCAATCTTGGTTACATTGGATTATTTCTATTTTCATTGAATTTAACAACAATATTTCTCAAATTCCTAGGTGGAAATTGAAAATGATTACCTTAAAACACTTAGAGCAAATTCGTTGTCCAATTTTCCTTGTATTTCTAGTAATCCTTTTTCCTATCCAAATTTCAACGGGATTAGTATCAGAAACACAATCTACTAATGAAAATTCAAGTCAGGTAATTGATTTATTTTTCTCTAGAGAAATGCACGAAGCTGAAACGCATTATCAGCGTTTGGTTATCCTAACCTCTGATAATTGGGATATATTAATGCTTAAAATGCTTGTTCAAAATTTTGGTGAATCCTTGGATAATGTTTTAATCTCAGTGAGAAGTAATGAGGAGATAATAGAAAGAACTTTTCACACTTACGAACAATCGGGATTGAGAAATAGTTTAGCTCACCAATTTGAACAAGTTCAAGAATTAGTTGTTCCCCTCAATTTTACTAATCGAGAACAAATTTCATTGTCACTTACAGTTATGTTAGACTCGTTAATTTCATGGCGAGAACCAAATTATAATTTTTCCATTTTTTCTACCTCGTTACATTGCGTAAACCTTGTTCAACCAGAAGAGCAAATTCAAAGGCTTCCAGTTATTTCCTCATCTCATACGTACGTAGTTCAACCTTCTCAAATATCACTATTCAGTAAGAAAATACTATCTAGATGTTTCATTCCGATTTCGATACCAGATGGTATGGAACTAAATTCAATCCTAAATATTACAATGCTTGGGGCATCTTTTGATTTTTTAACCTTAGGATTTGGAGCAAATTTAGCAAATGGGAGGAATGAAGCACAGATTAATACAACAATAACAAGTAAAGGAATCAATGAACATATTTGGGAGCTCCAATTATACACATTACCATCTTTTTCTTCAAATGATGAATTTGTGTCAATTAGGATATTTGTTGAAGCACAAGGGATATTGAAACCTCTTAATATCGATAAAAATGAAGAATTTTTTACAACACATCCAATACCTGGAATAATAATGATTCCCTTATTGATATTCATCCTTTTTGGCATCCCGTACTATTATGTATATCAAGAGGAGCTTACAGATAAAAATGATCAGATAATAGAATATGACAAGGAGAGGATTTGAAATAGTTGAAAACTAATTGTGAACACTCATTCGATATATCACAACCAATTGCTTGTATTGGAAAGTATTCAAATTGTGTAAGCTATCTATTAAGGAGAGAAGGAGAGTGTTTTCTCTCTTCTAAGAGTTTATGGATAGATTATAGAGTAATTCCACTCTTCCTGTTTTATAGTGCAAGAAACACGATTAAAACAGAATTTTATTTCATCGAATGTACTTCAACAGATGATGTGAGCATGATTCTTGAGTCTAAGGAGCTTTTCAACCTTTCATCTCATAATTTTTCATCAATAGTCCTTAACTATCCTTTATATATATCTAAAAGGCTTGAAATATCGAATATGCTTAATCAACTTGCATCTCTTCTCAAAGTAGTTATTATCACCTCTGATCCAAATTTTCTAATAGCAGAGAGTCAAATAATTCGAGTGGATGACCAATGATAACAAAATTCCGCTTGCAAAGTTTGCCTGAAATGCTATTTAAGATAGAAAAATCATATAAAATTACACTTGGTTGTGAATTGATTGACAATTTGGTAGGAGGAATTATCTCTGGGCATCTTCATGCTGTTGTAGGTGAATCAGGCTCAGGAAAAACTTGGTTTTGTTTAAACGCTATAAATTCGATGTTAAAAATTAATTCTCTAGCAAAAATCGGTTATGTAGACTTTTCAGCTAATTTAAGACTGCATAATCTAAATATAATGCTACCCAGGAAGAAATTCATTGATCAGATAGATTTTTTTCAACCTAAGAACTTAATTGAAAGTATGATTTTCGCCAAATCCTTGTTAGAAAAAACAACGTATGATCTTTTAGTATTTGACACAATTTTCGGTTCTCCTCTTCAAATTCTGGAAACTCTAAAGAAAAAAGATGGAAATTGGAAATATAACATCTTATCATTCTTATTAAGCTTAAGAAGGATAGCTAAAAAAAATGATCTTCCTATCCTACTTACTCATTCTTTGTCCAGTGATAAGAATAATGCTCTGCGTGATAATGAATTTGCACTAATTGAACCGTTTATTTCTCTCAAGGTTTTTCTTCACAGATCTGAGAGCGAGAGATTGATGGATGTATTCTTTCTCCAGCAGTCTTTAGGAACAGAGAAAATTAATCTATACTCAACAGGACAAAGGAGTACCCCTAGTACAATAAAATGACTATTAAACTAAAGATCAATATCCTCGAGTGACAGAAACTCAATACCGACTTTTTGTCCAGTAGTAGAAGCATTTTTCTCTATGGGTAGACATAATATTATGGGCTTTCTAATCTTTCCTCCTTTCGCTACATATCCGACTATAAATAGACCTACCACATATATCACAAACCAGAATGTACCTAATAGAATGGAAAGGAAGAAGTTCCGAGTTCGCAGAATTGTGTCGAATGTAAATGCTAGATATACCAATATCGAATTATAGAACCAAATGGGTCTTACCTGCATATTTATCATCAGTGCGTGAATCATAAAGTACCAATCGTTAATACTCGGCATTAGTACTCCAAAAATCCCCACAAAGAGGTACAGATGAATTAACGCACCGATTTGAGATGAAATTAAGCTAGAATCAGCAAGTACAAGAGGTGTCACAAGAAAATAACCGAGAAGCATACTGAAAGCTAATTTATTTGGTGCAAAGGCAACCTTTCTAGCAAATTCAAAGCGAGAGAAGGACATTAATAACCCAGGATTCTCATCTGGAACATCTACCCCAGAAATGAGACTAGCGCGAAGATTGCCATTATCTAGAAAGGGGTCTTTATTCCCCTGATCTTTGCGATCTTGAATCTCTTTGAGGATTTCTTTGGCTGCATAAATATGAAGATATACATGAATCCAGCGAAAAGGAAGAAAAAAAACAACTAAGACGCGTTTTAAGAAGGGTACAAAATAAAGGACAATTTGTAACAAAATATAATATGTTAATTGCTTCAAGAAAAACTCAATTAAATTACCTTGAATCGCCTCTGTTGAGTACCAATGCAAGAAATCAGTAAATGCCTTAGCAAAAATATCTAGAAAATCAACCATTTGAATCATTCCTTATAATTACCGCTCAATATATTACTTGTCTATTTCATTATCATTCCAGTTCTATTACAATGGCTTTCTGGTTTATTTGATGAAAGGATGATATTAGCAATCCTCGTGAAAGGAGAAACATGATTTTTTGAATACGATTCTCTGAAGAAGATCCCAAGAAAGCAAGTGTCAATCTATCATATACTCTGACTCGCAAACCAAGACCGAGAAGATCATTGTTTTTTAAATTAGAATAGATGATGAAGTCGATAATTAGACGATTAGATTGGAAGAACTGTTTTTGAGATTCATAAGTTGCAGCATAATCTGATTTCTTCAGAAGATCCAGTAAAATTTTCTCAAGGAGTTTAAGCTTACTGTAATAATTCTCCCGAATGATGAGAAATTCTTCTAATAAGCCCGATTCAGTCGATACATGAAGATTATAATTCCCTAAGGTCAAACCAAAGAATAGTTTGTCATAAATTAAAACCGAAGGATCCTGCAGCAAATTAGTCATATGGATGAATCTCCTCAAAAAGATATACTTCTAATAATGATTACTGGAGGAGATTATATATTCAAAATTTCTTAAAATTCCAAGTAGTTTATAACACTCCAGTATACTAATCGTTATCAAGAGATGATAAAATTGGCATTTGAAGAGAAAGATACACCGTTCAAACAGTGTTCTAATCTTGTTTCTACTAGTACGTCTCTTGCTTATTGCGTCAAATATCATGAATGGATAACTAAATGCCCAAATAAATGTGGATTTTTCAAAGAAGGCTCTCCTGGGAACATAGATGATCTTAAGAACAAGAAATTCAACCCAGAATGTTTTTATTTTGCAAGAAGTGACGTAGATAACTCTATATATCAATGCAAATTATTCAAACAAGAGAATCCGATGTGTGAATCCTGTCAGTATCTAAAACTAATAAATGGGTAAAAATGAACTAGTTACTTTCTTTCAAGATTGCCCTTTTTATCATAAAGTATCTTTTTTCATACTTCATTACATTTTTCAAGCTAAGAAACGTCATTATTTCGATATTTCTTTCCAAAGCTTCTGCTACATCTTGTTTCATCCAGGTTTTCATGTCTAATAAGTCTACATTGTGATAACGTAAGATTGAAACGATATTCGGTCGAAAATCGATGTTGAATTCAAAATTCATTTCAGCACCAATGAAAACAATTCGTTCGTGTTGTATTTGATTTTTTCCATCTGATAATGTCACTCGTAGGGGTAAGTGCTCTAGTATAGGTGGTAATACCGATATCTTAAGAAAAACCTCAAAATTTGCTTTTTCTATTCGTTTCACCCTCATTTCAGTATGCCAGTCAAGACTTTGTTCACTATTCAACCATCGATTATAGAAATGATTTATTTGGTGGAAATATTCCATCACCCATGTATTCCTTATTCCCCCAACTGGTAAAAGAGCATCTTCAATCCATAACTGTTTTGGTTTATATGAGGAGGAGTAATTTTGGAATATCGTTTTATTTGGAATACTCTTGTGATTGAATACGGCTATCTGTAATGATGGACATGAGGAAAGCATCTTTAAAGATCGCTGACTGTTCCATCGTGTTCTCCATATAACTGGCCACATGAAAATACGAATCAAAATCGAAAGCATGGATGTAAAAATATTTGAAAATGGAATTTTTCCAACAATAAGTGATGAAAGTGTAACAGGTCCACTTTCTAGGACAATTGCCTTAATATACTGTTTTTTAACTAAGGAGCAAGCGAAGATTGTTCCTAATGAGTCAGAATATATGGCTATTTTTCGTTTATCTATATTGATATCTTCTACAAGGTACTTATATGCAGCATTGATGATTGATTGGTAATCACCTGGTGAAACAGTCTTTTTTACCAACAATCGTGAAGATAGGTCAAATTTATGAATTTGTGGGAGAAAAACGTTGAAATCCATCGTTTGAAGAACTCCAGCCGTTCTAAGACTATTTCCTAAGAAATTATTACTACTTAAGTCAGGGATTAGAAGAATGCAGGTGGAAGACTTATTTTCTCCTGCGAAAAACCATCCCATATGACTTTCACTATCTGTGCTAAACTCTACCAAATCAGATTTCAATCCATAATCTTCTGGTATGCTAATTACTAATTCCTTGCGTAATCTAAACAAAATATACAAAAAAGGAGTACCTTCCGTTACACGAAGAAAAATTATTAAAGCCAAGACAATGAATACTAAGGAAATTAGAAAGACCAGATCAACCAACGTATAAACACACCATCAATGATATTCGAAAAAGTAATCACCTATTAATAAGTTGGGAATTATAACGAGAAAATAATTTTAAGAACTTTCTATTTGATCTTTGAGTTCCTTTTCTGTTGATGTGATAATCTCAATTACTCCCTCAAGGAACTGATCATATTCATGTAATTGTGAATTTATTTTATTTAATAACTCTTCACGATGTTCTTGAAATTGTTTAATAAGAGCTAGTTTGCTTTTCTTCTGGTTTAGAGGAGAAGTATGCTTAAAATCCCATTCCCGTTGCATAGCTTTTGTCTGAGAAGAAAATTTCTCTAAATATACCAGCTCTATTGGTTGTTTGCGAGTCAATCTTGCACCTTTAATCCTACTAATACCTGAATGTTGTGTTAATCGGCTAGCTAGATGTTTGGTATATCCTGTGTATATCTTTCTGTTGTAGCCTCGTGAAATTGGCCCCACGAGTAGCATATATACCCAATAAACCATAAAAATCATCAAAAACAATTTCTTATTCAAATTCGGGTTGGGATAGAAAGAGATTAACCATTTGCTGCATTTTAGTATCGGAAGTATGAGTTGAGAGAAATCGTAACAAGTTGATTAATCTTTCTCGCAGTTCTTCATAGGTGATCTTTTCTGAATCCTTAAGATATACTTTTATTTTTTCATTTAAGTAAGGATTAATAGTTATTGTATTTGTGATGGCATAAAATATTTCCTTATTGGTATAATAGGTTCCAAGGTGTGTGAATATTGCATTATCTGTACTTTTATTCTGTTTAATTAACTCTACGATTATAGGGAAATATTCATCCTTTTTGTTCATTAACCAATCATTAATTTCTTCAATACCTTTAGTCACTTCCCCCCAAGCTTTCTCGATAAAATATGATGAAAAGCCTATATCTGGCCATTTTTTAATTTTTTCCACTAATTTTTGATATTCAACAAAGGATCTAACATTTGCTTCTGTTTCTCTAACAGCTGAGGTTAACGAAGCTAAAATAAATCCTTCAGAAAAGTTATTCAGCAAATTATCTAAAGATATACCTTCAATAATAATCTGTTTTTTCTGATTCAAGATTCTTTTATTTCTCCTCAAAACTTTGATCTTTTCTTCTTCCAATTTCAAATTCTTATCTTGGAAATTGCGTTCGATTTTATCCAAGATTGAGAAATAATGAATCGCAACTTGACTTTGCTCTTCGTCATTAAGTAGATCATCTATACCTTCTGTCAATAAGTGCTCTTCTGCTCGTTCGATTACATGTGTAACAGGTCTTAATCCTTCTTTTTTCGTCAAATTTTGTGATGTAGCTATCGATGAGCTTTCAACATCAATTTTTTCTAACCTATCAATAATATCAGCCATTACTGATCCAGCATTTCCACGAATCACAACTTTTGCCATGTAATCAGAGTTCGTTGGCTCATTATTAATAATAATGACCTTACTTCCTTGAGCGGAAGCTAATAAAGGCATAGATGCTGCAGGATGCACTCGCAAGGATGTACCTATTACAATCAAACAATCGCATTTCTGAATTTCTTGTTTTGCTTCTAGTAACACTTTAGCTGGAAGTGATTCTCCAAATAAAATGGATGAACTTCTTATCACACCACCACATTCACATTTTGGTGGTATAATATTGGAATCCATTTGGGTCATTACATCTTCTATTGAAAACTGCCGCTCACATTCTAGACAGAAATTCCTTTGATAAGATCCATGAAGTTCTAAAACTTTAGAATTTCCTGCCTTTGTATGTAGAAAATCAACATTCTGTGTAATAACTGTTTTTAATTTTCCATATTCCTGTTCTAGTGTTGCTAAAGCCTTGTGAGCATAATTTGGTTCTGCTTTCGCGATTATTTTCCTTGTCTCTTTTGCCATAGTCCAATATTTTGAGGGATCCTTCAAAAAACCTTGATAAGATCCATATTCGTAAGGATCATATTTCGTCCATATTCCTTCTGCTGATCTAAAATCGGGAATTCCTGATTCTGTACTTATTCCTGCTCCAGTAAAGGCTACAATATATTTTGAGCTTGCAATAATTTCAGAAACTTGATCGATTAATTCTTGCATGTAATATCATAATTACTTATTAAGAATCACAGTAGTCAAATAGAATTTCTATTTTAAAGCATTTGAATGTTATCTATT
>JAEOSP010000238.1 GCA_016840305.1 Candidatus Hodarchaeota archaeon | reverse complement strand
TCCAATTTTCAATACCCAAAAACAAAGGTGAATGTTTTGAAACAAAGAGTTTATACGTTGTTCGGCATCTTTGGGCCTATAATTGCGTACTTCTCCATCGGAGCCTCTATTCTACTCTCACCCTGGTTCAACTGGCAGAATAACGCTCTTAGCGACTTAGGGCACTCTGTTCGAAGCAGCGTAGCACCAATTTATAATGGGGGCTTATTAATCGCTGGTTTCCTCATAATGATCTACGCTCTTACAACTTTTCGAAGTTATGCCAAATATACCAGCTACTCTCTGGTTATTTCTTCATTTCTACTTCAATTGGTAGCAACATTTGACGAGGTTTATCGTAGTTTACATGGCACCGTCTCTGTATTATTTTTTATTTCAATCGGAGTTGTTTCAATAGTCAATGCTGTTGAAAAAAAGTCGTTCGTTAGTGTAACAGCATTCGTAATAGGTCTCCTTTCATGGGTATTGTATGGAATGGGAATCTATCACGCCGGGGTTGCTGTCCCTGAGACAATATCATCGGTGGCCGTGGCGGTACTGCTGATATCATCTGCGATCCGAATCTACCTCAACAAATGAACGGACATCCCTCTCTCCAAACAATTTCCGATTGTCTTTTCTAAATCTATTCTCCGAGTACGCCAACCATCCATCTTTATTCCTGACTAGCTCGAGCCACTGCTACAAGCTAGCTACTAGGTGGTATCAGATACAGGGATCGGAAGGTACCTAACAAAATACTTCATGTATGAATAGGGTAGCTTCCTAGCGTTATCACCGATTAACAGTGATGGTACTCGAATAGTTTCGAAACGAGCGCGCGTATAACGTCGATGGTTGGACTCGAATCTGCATCGCCATTCCGTTTATTCTGCTCCATTATTCTCCTATCGGTATACGTGAGAAATTTTCCGCAATAGCTACAAAACCGAATCTCGTTGAACTGTTGTAGCGAGTAAGGTTTACCGCATTTTGGGCAAAAATAAATAATTACCATCAAGAACCTATATCTAAATACGGGCAGAGGATTAATAAGCAAATGCCTTTATTGACTTATTGTTTACGTTCTGAATTAACTTAGAATTGAGCTGGTTAATGAGTACGCTAGCGCTATTATAGAAACACGATTAGAACCCCTCTCTTTCTGACATATCCTTTTTTACTAGAATAGAACCTAGCTAGCTAAAAATGAGCTACCAGATGTGAATGATTTTCCGAAATCAAGAAAAAATCGGCCTTCATCGTCTTCGAAGAAAACCTTGTTTCCACAGATCTCGTTAACACCACCGTAAAAACATAGTTCAGTCAATACACTCAAGTACTAGATGGCGGTGAAAATTTAAAAACAAACAGGTTAGCTAGCTACATTAAATACTTGAAAGAGAACTATTGTTGGTGCATTTCCCAATTGTTGCAAGCATTACTCAGGGGAAAACTAACTCGTGAAGAAGAAAATTTGGAAGATTTACTTACATCCAATGTTTTTGGTTCGTTCAAATATCTTCTACCCGAAGAAGGGTTAGTATCTTTATTGAAAAGCAGTGTAAATGAGAAAGGTGAATTTCTTCTCAATGAAAGTGCTATAATCAAAGAAGCAAAATATCAATTCTGGCCATCGATCAATGAGACTAAAGAAAGGGGATGCGAACCTGATGTGCTTATTTCCATTCTTTTAGGTAATCAGCAAAAAATGATTTTACTTGTTGAGGCAAAATATCATTCTGGAAAATCTTCAGAGGCAATTCAAGAAAGTGAATCAATTAATAAAACATTACTTTTGAATGATCAATTGGCGGTTGAGTGGGATAATTTAGTTCATCTTGCCAATCGAGAGAAAGCCATTCCTGTTCTACTATATGTTACTTCTGATATTTATTTTCCAAGAAAGGAAATCAAGGATTCATGTGATGAATACAAAAGATGTCGATGCAAATACATGAACGTCTTTTGGATTTCTTGGAGAAAATTGCCAACCTTATTTTACAACAGTGATAAAAAGATCCTTGTGGATTTAGTTAAAGTGCTCAGAAAATTAGGGCTTAAATATTTCGAAGGAATAGAGGTTGGTACTCCAGTTAAGATTTTTTGGTCTTTTAAGAGAATTAATAAATGGGATTGGTCTGATTACAAACCAATAAAAATTTCTTGGGTATATCCGCTGATAACTATTTTTAATTGGAAAGTATCAATTGTAAATGTTAACTGGAGGTATAGACCAAATGAGCGATGATGGACAAAATATTTTGAAGTTGTTTAAAGAAACCAGAAGAATATGTAAAGATGTTGCATCCTTACTTCAAACGCAAGAAGCACAGATGGATAGAGAAGAATGGAAAACAGATAGAACTACTGCTTTTGATGGCTCATCATCCACCATCAACAATCCTGCAGGATGG
>JAEOSP010000237.1 GCA_016840305.1 Candidatus Hodarchaeota archaeon | reverse complement strand
GCCATCAGATACTTTACACCCCATAATTGCACCATGATAAAGTGCTATGTTTATCTTGGATTTATCAGATGGAGAAGTCCAGTTATCTCTATCAAAGACAGAAAGAACATTTAGACAAACTTTATCATCAATATGAGTTTCCCCGGAGTCCTTGAGTAAGAATAAGTTTGGGTGTTGTAGTGCATCTATAACAGGACTAACTGCATCTTGTCTATGCTCGTTCTTTAAGTTTCCGTCGTGATTACCTAGAATAATATAAGTCGGAGCTATGTCCGCCAAGCTTTTAAGAAAAGCGGAGGTCATTTCAAAATACTCCGGCGATAAGTGTGTTTTGGTGTGTGCCATATCTCCTGTGTGGATGATGTAATCCGGCTGATCCTCATGTAGTTGGTCATAGATTTTCTTAAATACTATTTTATATTCGTCGTGATATTTTAAGTTTCGTATGTGTGTATCGGAAATGTGTGCAAAAGTAGTCATGTGTCCTCCTTACTTTCTTACTATAATATAACCCATTTGATATGGATTGTCAAGTGAATAATTTAATTCATAGAAATCTAATATTTTAGAAACAATTTGTTTCATCATAAAAGAATTCCCTGTTATAATTTTCATTTCTTCGCCCCAATTATCGTTAATAAAAAGGTGGCAAGTGTCATTGACATCGTAGTGCTTGACACCGTGTAAGTCAAGAACTTTCATAACCAAACTCCTTAAGAATATTTGGTATTTCTGCTCTACAAGATTTTAAAATATTCAGATATGAGTTTATTATTTCATTATAAGTCGTATCTGTAGTATATTCTCTAAGAAAGCCATGTAATCGAATGAAGCTATGAAAATCTTCTTGCTTCATAGGACCGAACAGCTCATTAAATAATTCCACAGCTTCACTAGGTTTTGTTGCAACAAACTCCTGTGATTTCTTTATTTTTATACCGTGAAGATGAGAAAAAGTATAGCCTTTGTTAGATAACATCGCAACCATCAATTGTGTTCTGTGTAATCCTTTAAGGTCTCCAGATTCTCCGGAATGATAAGAAAACTTTGTCCACCTTGGATCACCCACCATCCAATCGATTTGAACATAAGAATCCAATTGACCTTGAAGATTATATTGCGGAAACATTGTGAATATATTTCCTGTGGTTGTTTTGCCATCAGCTACATGTATCATGCCCTCATGAGATATTGGCCAAGAAATTAATTTTAAAAATGCTTTAAGCTTGCACATTTCATCTGTTGATGTTCTGGCTCTTGATTTGATTTTGTTATATAATCTTGTAAATTCTTCAGGAAATATTTTATAATCTCTCAGTTCATTTTCATTGAAAGGTTCCCCATCAAAGAATGCGGATAAATCGAATGCAATGTCTAAATCCCCAGAGATCTCTTTTTTCCCTGCACTGCCTACTAATACAAACTTTTGAAAAACATGTGCTTTCCTAGGAAATATATACCCTAGATGTTGAATGTATCTGTTTATTGTAGGTCTAATGTTTTTTCGCTCTATTGGTTCTGCGAAATCTTTAAAAATGTTACCGCCCATTGGTGCCTCCTATTGTGCTGTTATTATTATGTTTTCTATTTCTATGCAATTCTCTTGCTGTACTATGAATGTTGTCCACCAACACCCACCTTCGTGTGTCATTTGCTTCTCGTTATAGTTGTTGTTTATGAATTCAACAGAAACAGTTAATTGATCAAAATCGTTGCATACACCTGCAATTATATCTACTTCTGTATATTCCGGCTTATCAACACATTCCCATTCATATGCTTCCTTCGGTACTTCTACTAGTTCTTCTAGTTCTTTGTTGTGTTTCCCACAACATAGTAATAATAAAAATAACATTTGTCCTCCTAAATGTTTCTCAGTTGTTTTTCTAGGAAATATAAATCATTATCAACTTCTTCTGCCATTTGCATTTTTTCATTAAAAATTCTTTTTGACATCGAGCCAATATCTTCATATGTTCCGATATTTAATTTTTTGATTTCTAAATCATATTTCATTAACGAACGTATAATCCAATGTGCCTTTTTTTCTGCATCGGGATCAAGTGCGATATAGACAGGGGTATCATGTATTGCAATTGCTTGGAACAGCCTTGAGTCCTCCCGCAGTGTTGAGCCCAAAATTGGAATAGAATTATCACCAGCCACAATAGCATCAAACACTCCTTCG
>JAEOSP010000236.1 GCA_016840305.1 Candidatus Hodarchaeota archaeon | reverse complement strand
GTGTAACCCTTGCCCATCCTCACGGACAAATTTATTCATTTCCTTTTATTCCACCGCGCATTGAAAAGGCAGTAGAATCCTCTAAAACATACTGGAATGAATACAAATCCTGTCTATTTTGCAAAGTATTGGAAACTGAATTAAAGGATAAATCCCGAATTGTTGAAGAAAATGCCAATTTTGTTGCTTTTATTCCTTATTTTGCTAAATGGCCATATGAAATTCATATTTATCCCAAACATCACTATTCTTATATTTCCCAGATTCCATCAATCGAATCAGAAAATTTTGCTAGCATTATCAAGCACACGGTTCAAAGATTAGACAAACTTTTTGGATTTGTTATGCCATATGTGTTTTCCCATCATAATGCCCCTTATAATGGTGAACCTTATGGACATTTTCATTATCATATTGAAATTTATCCCCCCTATCGTGCAAAAGATAGAATAAAGTATATTGCGGGAGTGGAAATGGGAACTCATACATTTATCAATCCAACTAATCCTCAAGAAAATGCAAAAAAACTCCGGGAGATCGATCTATCTGAGTAAGAAAACTTTACTTGCGTTTGTAGGTCTTCCTGCTTCCGGAAAATCGACTGCAATTGAAGCTGTAAGAGAACTAGGTCCTACAATTACAATGGGAGATGTGATTCGAGAGGAGACTTCTCGTCAAAAATTAGATCCTAGTCCTGAAAATATAGGAAAAATTGCACAAACCATAAGAGTTGAATATGGAGACGATGTGATTGCTAAACGGTGTATAGAAAAAATAAAAAATCTAAAGGAATCTGTTATCCTTATCGACGGGATTCGCTCTATGATAGAAGTAAAGCGATTTCGTGAACACTGGTCTTTATTCATAATAGCCATTATTTGCTCCGATGAGTTACGATTTCAACGAATTAAAGCACGTGGTCGTTCAGATGATACCATAAATATGGCGAAAATCGAAGAAAGAGACACTAGAGAAGCTGAATTTGGTCTAGAGGATGTAATTAGCAAAGCAGATTACACTGTTTATAATACCAAGGATGCTAATTATTTAGTCACTCAAGTCCGAAACTTAGTATTAGGGGAAATATTATCATGATAGAGGTAGAGATTAAGGTTGAGGTCCATCCAACCGAAGATGCTGCTAAGATTTTAACCGTTATTAATAATTTTGTAGAATTGGATAAAGAGAAAATCCAAATAGAACAAGTTAATGATGATTATCACATATATTCCGCAAAATTACATGGAAGAGGTGCACTTCAGGGAATTTTCATAGGCTTACGCTCTCAGCGGATTGTGGAATCTGCAAGAAAGCATTTAATGGGTCGTAGAACAGAAAATGGGGTATCATTTATGCTACATAAGCAAGGATTATTTGTACAGAGATTTCATTTCTGTCACAGTCCAGAAGAGAGTCCAATGGGACCTGTTTGGATTAACATTAAATCTGATGATATTACTCGACTATTGGAATATCTTGTTCCCCATACTGTTAAAGGGCAACCACAAGAGGTTGATTACTTACCTTCATAAGCTTAATAGAACTATATAGATATAGTGTCATGTAAACGAGGATCAGGTGAATTCAAATGTCGAAAGATGATAATTTATTCGAAAAAAACTTGCATGCTATCGGGAAACTGAAATATGTTCAAGGGTTAAAGAATTCAGATATTGAATGCATCTTATGTGAAATCATCAAAGATTCAGACAAAGTACAGGTATTAAAAATTCACCAAGATGACCTCATGGCAATTTCCCTTAATTTATATCCATTCAATCCAGGGCATTTAATGATCTTTCCAATAAGACATGTGTACGATTACCGTCATTTAACCGAACCCGAAGTGTTACATTTGTCAAAATTAATTGGAAAATGTCAAGATATTCTCACAGATATGTACTGTCCTACTGGATATAATATAGGATTCAACCAAGGAAAAGCAGCAGGTGCAAGTATTAAACATTTACATCTTCATGTAGTTCCTCGATTCAATAGAGAACTTGGATATATTGATATAATTGGAAAAACCAGAGTAGTAGTTGAGGATGTACATTCTGTTTTTGAAAAAATGAAAAAAATTGCACCAAAATATTTTGGAAAATAATTATCTCTTTTTAGTCAAATCTCGTCTGAGTATTTTAATTCTTTTCTTATGCTCGGTTACTTCTTTTTGTAATTCAGAGATTTCCTTTTCATGAGATTCCTTTAATTCTGCAATTCGTCTGGTTAGTTTTGCTTCCTTTTTAGTTTCATCTTCAAAACTTTTTTCTGCCTTAAGGATCTTTTCGCTTAGTTCTTTCTTTTCATCACGTAATTTTTCTAATTCAAGATCTTCTTTGATTGCTGTACTTCTTACCTGTTCTATTTGTGTTTCTAAGCGTTGGATAATGGCTAGATCTCCCGTTTCTTTTTCTCGCAACTTTTTGATTTGATCAAACAACACCTGTTTCTGTTGCTCCTGTGCCATCAGATTTTGATTTAAATCTTTAATTTCCTGTTCTAATTTTTCTATTTCAGAACTTGCATTCCCTTTCGTACTTATTTCCTTCTTTAGTTCCTTAATTACTGCATCATTATCTTCAGCATACTTCCGTAAATCTTCTGCTTTCTTTTCTAAATCAAAGATTGCCTTTTCTTTTGTAGTAATGACTTGGTCTTTGTTTGCAATAATCTGCTTAAGTTCGTCATAATCTGATTGTTTTACCGTGTCTGCTTCCATATATTGGATTTGCTCATTGTATCCCCCAATTTCAGCTTGTAAATCCTTGATTATCGCATCTTTATTTGCTATTTGCTCTTGATAGGAAGCAGTTACTGTAGAATTTTCAGTCATTTGGAACTG
>JAEOSP010000235.1 GCA_016840305.1 Candidatus Hodarchaeota archaeon | reverse complement strand
GATTAGCATTTCAAAAATTGATTAAAACCACACAGGCAGACTCTCCGGTTCAAGTCCGGAGGTGGTGCAATTAGTATTAACTCAAATTATAAACAAAATGAAAAAAGCAGAATTAAAACAATTAGTAGCTGAAGCTTTAAGCTATGCTGCACCAGTTTCTAAAAATGACCTTGATGCAACAGAAGTACATGAATGCGCTAATGTCATAGTTGATAGAATTGCTGATAAATTGGTACTCAAGAAAGTTGGTTGGTGTTCCGGTTCAATTGATAATAGCCCAAGTCACGAAATCATGTGGGAAAGTTACTTTGCTCCAAGTTGGGAGCATTACACCCACGAAGATTTTAGGCCAATGAATGAAGGTGAATCTATTGAAGATTATTACAATGCCTATTACGAATGGGTTACTGAAGAAGATGAAGGTAGGCTTGGCTTTGACAATGCAAATTGGTTTGGTTGGGAAACATTTAATCTACTAGAAGATTCAGAAGAGATATAATATCTGAATTATTACCGCTGTGATTGCGGTGAAGAATGGGAAGACGAATGGGATTGCATGTGCAATGACAAATGTCCAAAATGCAATGCTGAAATAGAACCTTACAAGAGTGAAGACATTTAACCGCACTATGGTAGCATGGGATAGATCGTTTCTATCCTGCGGTACGAATTTAACTATGTATTAATAAAATGAGAACGTATGAAAAAAATGATGTACAGGCCAACAGCTAAGAGTTATTTTAGCGGTGCTGGCTTAATGGATTTAGGCATGCAGAATGCAGGGATAGATGTTGTTCAATCCCTAGAGCTTGACAGGCATGCAGCACTAACACTGAAAGCTAATTTCAGCCATCGTATCATCGAAGGTGATATAATGGATCATACAGTCCTTGATCAGGAAGGAACAGATGTTATCCTGCTTACTTTTCCATGTAACAAATATTCCACTATTGGAGATATTCATGGAGTACGTACAGGAGATGATCTGTTTCTGCATGGTTTCAGACATGTTGCCTTAGAGCAACCGGAAGCGTTCGTAGTAGAGAATGTCCCTGGGATTTTGAAGTTTCCTGTAGTTATGGAAGCTTTCCAGAGAATACCAAACTACTACATACAACAGTTCTGTCCTTTAGATGCTAAGGAGTGGCTACCTCAAAACAGGAAGAGAATGATTCTGATAGGAACAAAGAAAAGGTTTCCTATTACTCCTCCCAAAGGAATGAGACCAGTAACGCTTAAAGAAATCATAGGCTCTGAACCTGATATGAAGATTCCAGACTATGTAATGGCTAGGATCAAAGGACAGTACAGGGACGCTCCTATCGTATCTGATCCTGATGATCGGAACGCAATAGCCCCTACAGCCGTAGCACACTACGCAAAGGATATGGGTACAAGAATGGTGAAAGACAAAACTCACCCTTTGGGAGTAAGACCCTATACCCCTAGAGAGTACGCAAGGTTGCAAGGTGTACCGGATTCTTTTATCTTTCCGGTTTCAAATACTGAAACTTATAAGCAGGTAGGAAATGGAGTTGCCGTTCCTATGGCTGAATGGGTAGGACAACAATTAATAAATTATTTTAATTAATAAGCATGAATAAACTAGAGAGAGCGCAGTATCCAAAAGAAAATTTGGATAACGCTAAAAAACAATACCTCAAAGAAAATCCAACGGAAGAAGTTTATCTAAACGATATCTATCAGGTCGCAGTTCGTAGAGGCTTAAAAGTCTGGAATGGAGATACCACAATGGCTCACTTATCCATTAAACGTAGAGATAAAAAAGCTCAAATGGATTGGAGACACTTACAGTATATCAAAAACCAACTGGTAGGTGAGGAAAATGAAGGATGCGAGTTGTTTCCTGCTGAGTCCCGATTGGTAGATGGTGCAAACCAGTTTCATCTTTGGGTATTTGAAAACCCTGAAGTAAAATTTCCCTTTGGATTTCAGGAAAGGATAGTTACTGACACAGTAGTATTCGGAGAAACCCAACGGCCGTTTGACAGAATACCCAAGGATTTAGAAGAGAACAATAAAAGGCTAAAGTTGATGCATGAAAAATTAACTAAGAAATAACCCTCTTTGGAACACTTATGCTCCAGATCGTTTCTGGAGGAGGGTTCAAAAATTAAAAACAACTATGCATAATCACTGCACAGGTGTAAATTATATTTGTAAACCATATGGCGATTTTAAGCCGTTTTAAAGCTCGATGGTATATTATTACCTGAGGGAAGAGATCGTGCCTTAAATCGCTATAGGATTTATCGAAAAACAGTATTTAGTATTCACTAATTGTTAAACAAAATGACAGTAAAAGATTTGAAAGATTTTCTGGCAGATAAGCCGGATGATTTAGAATGTATCTTTTCGATATGGAAAGATGGCGAATGCTGCTACAGGATGAATTTCGCAATGGGAGATAATCTTGTAGAGGGAACAGAGGGTAGACAATTCCTGAGAGTTTCATGGGTAGATGATTGTCCTGCCTACCGTATGGTTTGGGAAAATAACAAACTGAAGCATTATGGAGAAAGGTAGTCAGAACATTATTAAAAATTTGGATGAGCAAGTACAGCTTGTGGTAAATGATGCTACTCTGCACTGCCTGTCCAGAACCAATTTTGCAGTCAAGCAAATTGGTGGAGAAAAACGAGTTGGCTCCCTGTTTCTTTGGGATACCACTATCAAAGACTTTGATTCTGTTTGGGGCTTTCATGTATGGCTGCGTAAAGACAGTAGAATATATGACTCTCACTCTGCTATTGCTCAGGCTCTGGAAGCTCACACAGCTTCAGGGCTTGACTTCGGAATGAGAAAACCTGTCTCTGAATGGAAGGTTATTGAGCTTACTACTAAAGGAGATAAAGTTCCTTCAGTGAAATACGCTACTCAGAAAATGAGGAAATACCGCAAGCAAAAGGTAGATGCTATCTATCTGGAAGGGTTTGTAAACCTTGAAGCTCTTAAGGGAGTTACCGAAATGGCCAGAAAAATAACAGCTATCCAGCAAGGTAGATTTACTAACGAGAGCATGCTTGAAGCTCTCAGGAATAACAATGATATTTAGAAATCATTAAATAGTTTTAACAAATAAATTAATGTTATGAAAAAAATGTTTTTATCAGGTGTATCATTTGAGGTGTGTGAAGAGCATTCAGGTGAATTTTTAATCGCTGAGGCATCGGCCTATGTTTTGCTTCCAAGACAAAAGGCAAGAAAAGACAAAAAAACTTATTTCAATTTCCATTTAACAGAAGACAGGTATAAAATCCCTGTAGATACAAAGGATGTTGATTTAAAATTAATTGCTAAGGAACTTTTTGAAATTCTTAAAGAGCCTATATCAACGTTAAATATCTCTCTTGATGGAGGTATAATATATTGCGATAGAAAAACACTTCCTTATGATAAAATGATAGAGTATGAATTATTAGAATTTTATCATAATGTAGATTAAACTCCGCACGGTGCTTAGGGCAGGATCGTTTCCTGCTCGGAGCAATTAACAGGTAGGCTTGTTCTCGCATTCAGATAAGTTTGGTCGCTTTACGAGGGTGGAACAAGCTACCTTTTTTACTAACCAACCCTTATACAAAATGAAGAAAGTAAACCAAATCAAACAAGAACTTGAAGAGTTTAACAAAAAAGCCAGTGAATTCCTTCCTCGGCTTACAGAGTTTGAAGAAAGAATGAATCAGGTGGATTTAAGCATGGAGGAAGTTAAAGCTTCATGCGAGGAGGAAATCATTCCGCTAATAGAACAGCAAGAGAAAAGGCTTACTGAACTTAGGTCCATACACCTGTTTATCAGAACAGGGCTTAACATCGACGATAAAGTAAAATACTTTTTCGGTTGCAGTAGAAGACCTCTGATAGGAATAATAAAAGATTTTTCAATCGGTTACGAAAATCGAGTCTATTTTGAGGTATCAAGGTTAACAACAAAGGGTGAGGAATGGAAGGGTAGAATGATAGATGAATTCTGTTTAGAAAACTCTATTAGGGGTGATTATTTTATTGAAAAAATATAATTATGGAACTAAAAATCACTACTGATTGGGCTTTATATTGGGGTACTGAATTCGGAACTGACGAAAACGGTATCTGCGAAGTCCTTGCTGACAACAACTTCAGGTATGATCTTATAAGATTTGCCTTAGATTCTATGGGAGTCGAAAAAGATTACATTGAATACAATGATTTGCCAGGATATGAAGGAAAAGAATTATTAGGATTCGCTTTTAAACTCGAAGATGTAAAAGAACATTGCCCTGAATTTTATAAAGCAAATAAAAAATAATTAACAAATAAATATGCCAATGAGAAAGAGAAAAAAGGATTATCACTACAAGATTGAAGTGCTATTTGGTAACCGGAAGACACATACTTTCCGAGTTGACACAATAGAAAACCTCCTTGCAACCTGTAAGGAGAAAGCTTCCCAAAGAGAGACTGCCTTTATTAGGGCAAAAATCATCGCTCAAACGGAACTGTATAAGAGAATTATTAAGCACGACCACCTGTTGCTAGACGTAACAGGGAAATACCATTACTACAAGCAGGGAGTAAGATTCCCCGTAGTATAAACAACTCGCACAGCCTTAGTTTAATTTTTTAACAAAATGAGAATAGGACAATTTCATTTCCGAGTGGAGATCAGATTCTCTAACGGAAACCAAAAGACTATATTCCTGCAACGTTTGCAGGATGTAGAACAAAGGTCAGCTAGAATAGCTAAACAGGAGAATTCTACTATCGAGGAGTCTAGGGTATACCCCCAAACTTCCTACGCAAAAAGAGTTCTTAAGCTTGATTACTTACTAATTGATAATGACAAGAACTACCAGTTCTTCCTTAAAGGAGAACAGGTATCATTCTTTTAAGCTGCATGGTGGTAGAGAGGGCTCGTTTCCCTCTCCAGCTGCGAACCAAAAATAAGATGTATGAAAAAAAATAAGTACGGACTGTATCCGGATGTTATTAAGATTGCTAAGGATTTAATATCAAATGATCAATGCTTTGATAGAGCAAGCTGGTCAGTCGATGAGAACCAAAGATTCGGAATCCTTCGCGGAG
>JAEOSP010000234.1 GCA_016840305.1 Candidatus Hodarchaeota archaeon | reverse complement strand
TAATTTAATACCTCAGCTAGGTGCAAATCCAGGTCAAATAACGTTAGACACAGTTGAACATGATTTTGTTGTAAATATTAAAATGAGTCCACTTGTTTTCAAACGTATGGCTATCTGGATGAGTGAGCACGTAAAAAGATATGAAAAAGCATATGGAGAAATAAATGTAGGTCAAGCACAGCCAAAGGAAGAATCAGGGCAACCCTCCTATTATGGTTAGAACTTCACTCCTATCTATTCTTTTTGAAGGATAAACAAATAATCCTTCTTCAACATACCGGTGTTTCGTTTGTGATGAGTGGACCTGCTGGAAGCTGCGCGGTTACTACTCAATTTAATTGGGATTGTTTCTAGTAAAGCAAAATTCAACTCATTGAATAATGTTAAAAGTCGTTTTTCGTCTTCCTGATTTTTGAAACCAGTCCATAAACAGAAATAGCCCGTATTTTTCAAAACACGATGGCATTCAGTAAGACTCTTATGTAAATTTCTCCAATAAAGTTCCCCATTCTCTCCTTTCCAGCATAATTCAGTGTTGGAAAGAGGTTTAGTTTCGAGTAATTGACTGATAATCTCTGTTCGTTTAGATTTATTTATGCTTCTCCTTTGTAGTTGTAACTTCTGATATTCAACATCTACATCTAAATAGGGGGGTGAAGTAATGATTAAATTAACTTTCTCATTAGGTATCTCCATTTCATGGTTTGAACCTAATCTAAACTCTGGAAGGTATTTACTTTTCTTTGGTATAGTACAAACAGCATTCATCATCTTTTTACATTTACGAATGAATATTGGAGTTAGTGAAAGGGTTTTCCAATTATTACGTTGTTCAAAATCCCTACGACCTACGATTTTTGCTACGTGAATTAGCGCAAGTGCAAAGAAAGATTGCAGCTGGGGATCTTGAATTTTCATTTTGATGTATGTGGCTATTCCATTTATTTCAAGGGAAATTTTTTCACCTAAACACATCATATCAGTTTGATCTAAAACTTCGAATTTAGGGGTTAATAGGGGATACTGATCAATAATTCTTTTTAATGAAATTTTGATTGCTTCTGGCGATATATACGTAGTCTTCGCCTTCGAAATTAATATACCAAAGGGATTGATATCATAACCTATAAATCGCCTATTTAAAAGCATTGCTTCTAACCCAGTTGTTCCTCCTCCCGCAAAAGGATCGCATATTAAATCTCCTTCGTTTTGAGATAATTTTACTATAAGTCCTCTCGGTAAATGAGAAAGAAATTTAGCTGGATAACTATATATGCTATGAGTATGGGAAGACTCACGTACAGGATTACTTAGTTCGTGAAAATAATCAATTTCTTCTTTTCGGAGCATTTGCGTTAATACCTAATATTTCCCTGTATTATCAAGACCTGAAATAGATTTTCAGTAAGTGTTTGGTTTCCTTTTCGCGAGGGTATTTTTTACTTTCCCTTTTCAGTAACCTAATATTATTATTATATTAAATTTAACTTTTCCATCAGTTAAAGCGAGGTGCTTTTTTGAAATTCACTACACTTGGCAAGACAGAAAAAGAGATTTCACAAATTGGACTAGGAACTTGGCAGTTTGGTACGAAAGGATGGGGTTTTGGAACAGATTTTGATAAAAAAGGAGCAATATCTATAGTACATGAAGCACTCGACTTGGGAATAAATCTTATTGACACTGCTGAAGTTTATGGTGGGGGAAAATCAGAAATGATAATCGGTGAAGCATTAGAAGGATATGAACGCGAAAAAATAGTTATCGCATCAAAATTTCTTCCAATAACAATTAGACCTTCTGCTGTTAAACGATCACTGGTTAAAAGTTTGAAACGATTAAAAACTGATTATCTTGATATATATCTAATTCACTGGCCAAATCCATTACTCCCACTAGGAAGAACTCTGAGATATATGGAAGAAATGGTCGACGAGGGGGTAATTCGTCATATTGGAATTAGTAATTTTGGATTAAACAGATTTCAGAAAGCCCAAAATAAAATGAAATCTCATAGAATAGAAGTGAGTCAAATGAACTATTCGATGGCGAGATCGAATGTAAGAAGAAAATTTCTACCTTATGCTCAGGAAAATGAAATCACCATAATGGCTTACTCCCCCCTTGCACAAGGATTCCTAACTGGTAAATATAACCCAAAAAATTTTCCCAAAGGAATTAGAAGGACAAACAGTATATTTAGAAAAAAGAACTTCGAACGAGCAGAACCCCTATTCAAGCTACTCAATTCAATTTCAGAAGAACATGGAGTAACGAATTCTCAGGTTGCAATTAATTGGCTTATTCAGGATAAACCTGTTGTTGCTATTCCTGGAGCTAAAAATCTTCAACAGCTTGAAAGTAATATCCAAGCAGGAGATTTCAATCTTACAAGTGAGAATTTAAGCCAATTATCCAAGGTCATCAATGAGTTCAATCCCAAGATAATATTTTAAAATCATGAGAACTAGATATAAATATATAACCTTGTACACTGATCAATCATTCATATATCTTAATCCATTTTTTTCCTTTAATTAAAAGTGATTTTAATCATTTTCTATTTTTTTCAATTTTTGAAAAATAATTAATACTCAATATGATTCGATAATTATATAAAGAAAGAATCTTAACATGAAAATGAAGATTAAATATTTTTTCTGAATTTGAAAAATTATTTCTGGTGTATAAAATGGAAAAAAACAATCTTTTGACGGTAATACCTGATTTTCATCACCAACCAGGGGTTCATTGTACATCATCTGCCTTAAGAAACGTATTTGCATTTCATTATGAAGACCTGACAGAAGCTATGGTTTTTGGTCTCGGTCTGGGGATGAGCTTG
>JAEOSP010000233.1 GCA_016840305.1 Candidatus Hodarchaeota archaeon | reverse complement strand
GGACTCCTCATCATTTTTTTGATTTCGATTTTCCTGAAAGAATTTCTTGGCATTAATCCGATGTTACATGGTGTAATGTTATCCCTAATTATTACGATCTTTACATGTGGGGCTTTTTTCCTGTCAAAAAAATGGTTTAACAGAGAGAGGTTAGTACTTAGTGTTTAGGGGTTAAAAGAAAATGGCATCGGAAGCTTACAGACAAAAAATTTTTCCATTAGTAATTCCTATCCTACTAGGTGGAGTTTTAATTTTGATGGGAGTTCTAGGGCTTTATACAAGTGAAACCACAAATGAGATATTATTGGGCGGATTCATTATTATCCTTGGAACTTCGCTCGTACTCTATTCATTCAGGGAATTCAAACTAAGACACCAAAACGTCTCAATTATCAATCACGATGAACGATCAATAACTAACAGGTTAAAAGCTACAGATTGGAGTTTTAGATTTCTTTATATCTCTTTAACGGTTCTGATCGTGTTAAATGCCATGAACCTCGTCAATAATATTGCCTTTGTTGCTTTAACTGGTCCTATTATCGCAATAGGGGTTTCTTTGCAATATTTTCTGTATTATTGGTATGATCGGAGAGGATGAGCGGAAATTCCATGAAAACACGGATTAAAGAGTTAAGGGCAAGGCATAACCTAACTCAGAAGGAACTTGCAGATAAGGTAGGTGTGAGAAGGGAAACAATAGTTTTCCTGGAGAAGGGAAAATATAATCCTTCATTAAAATTAGCATACAACATCGCAAGGGTTTTCAAAACACCAATAGAGGAAATTTTTATTTTTGAACAGGAAGGCCTTTAACCATTACCTCGCTTGAGAATGGTAAATTTTACCCTAGTATTTTCTTTTTCAGTCATCTAATTTTTGGTGAAGTCACTGGAGATTAAGCAGTAGATTTGGTTGTTATCTGAAAGGAATCTTAATTGTTTCATTTGTGATCCGAACACAGTAAATTTCACGTCCAAAATAAGTTTTTCCTATTGTAAAGACCTGAATAATCTCTGGATATGTCGTATTGAGATTCATTAGCTTATTAACGAGTTCAGAATAGTTGTGGTAAGGCCCAAATGAAGGATCAAAGACAATACTATCATCTCCCTGTTGATCTCCAGGTGCGTCAACATATTCTTCCCAGATAAAGGTATAACCTTCTCCAGTCAAAAGTTTTGATGTTATTTCAAATGATTCTGGTTGGTTGACTATAGTCAATAATGTATGTGAATTGGTAACTGGTATTAAGCATGAGAGTATGATTCCGAAAAACAAACCCCCGAAAACAAACTTTCGTTTCATTTTTCATCAATTAACTTAATGGGGCTCTTGTGATATATAAAGTCTCATAGATAATTAATTACCTTACAAAAATATTTCTTCCAGCATCAAATGCTTTTTCCAAGACTTCTGGTCTATTTTTAACGTCTCCTCTTCTACTTACTCCCGCACAAATAATTTTATTCTTCAAATTAATACCAACATAATTTGTAATATCTTCCATCATTCCAACAATGTGACGAGAATACGATTCACTCGCTCCACCAGAAGCAACAACAAGTATCATACTTTTGTCTCTAAAGAACTGACTTTTAATGTTATGTTGGTACCATCTATCAATGAAGGCTTTTGTTATGGCTGTGGGTCCCCACCAATAAACTGGAGTTCCAATTATCCAGGCATTACTTTCTTCCATTTTCCTTTTTACTTCTTCAAAATCATCCTCATATTTGCAATTACCATTATTATCTTTAAAACACACTTTACAGCCATCACAAGGCTTTATCTTCAGTTTATATAGAAAAATTTTTTCTGTTTCGGCACCACTTTCTTTTGCTCCTTTCAATATTTCATCTATTAGTAAGTCTGTATTTCCTCCATGGCGTGGACTTCCTACTATTCCCAATATCTTATTCTTTCCTATTTTCTCATCTTGCATTCTTTTCCCATCCTTAAGCTCCATTATTTTATCGGATCAATTGATACAATGTCTATTATTATCGTAAAATCTTGATTACGAGTTAGCAATACCTCCTCCTCTCCTGATAGATCAATCCTCTGTATAAATGTTAGAATCAAAGGTTTCATCCCATAGCTTGGTTTACAATGTTTGTAAATTTCGAAAAAGTCACACACAGTGCGGTTATTCAGTAGACTTATTTTTCTGAAGAATTTTTTGCATTACTATAATTGAATATGATAAAGATATCGACGTTTATTACCAGTTTCCAATCTTGGTAAATCTATCTCACATTCCTCAATCCGATCTTCACATAAATCCCCGTTTCCCTCTTCTTGAAAGTCGTTCATTAATTCTTGTGCAATTTGTATCTGTTTTCGACGGATCTTAATCTCCTTATTAGTGAAATCCCAAGTTTGAAACTTTAAGCTGTTCTTTTTTAGTACTTGTCCTAATTTAGAATTTTCTGGCATTAATATATCGGAAGAATCAGTTTCAGCTCGGTATTGGAAGGTAAAAAATCCCATTTGACCATTAGGGAGTAAAATTTCCTTTAATTGTCCTATTATTTTATCCAAGTCCTCTATATAATGAACTGTTGCAATTCCTATGACAGTATCAACATCTATTACATCTAAAGACAGATTATCAATATCTCCAACTTGAAATTCCAAGCGATTTCTTTTATGTTTTGTTCTTTCTTGGGCACGTTTAATAGCAGTTGCAGCAATGTCAATTCCAAGAACATGAGCCTGTGTAGTATCAGAAATGTATTCTGCTATCCTGCCAATACCACACGCTAAGTCCAGTACTCTGTTTTTAGAATCAAGGTTAAGCACTTCGAGTAGTTTATCCAATTGTGCCATATCCATCACATTCGCTTGGTTCAGATCCTTTCCAAACACTTTGTTACAAAATAAAGAATAGGCTTTACTCTGATCACTTCTAATATGAATATCACTAAAATATCTACCAATTCGCTCCTGTCTTCTCTGTTTAGCGTGTGACCTGCCTATCTCTGAAAGTGCATAAACGGGGTTATCGTCTTCAAAGGTTATCTTTTGAATCAATTCTTTTGTAAAAAGGAACTTTAACTGAGTTTTCCAGTCTTCAATCCATTTTTCTTCTCCTGGATATATTTTCTGAATTAATCGTCCCCGTTTACGAATATTGTCTTGAGTGGGAACTAATCTATCCCCTTTCTTGGTTATTTCGTCTTCTTCCTCTTTATCTGCAATAGGGGCTAATTCTAAGGAGAGAATTGCGTCTAAAATCTGTCGTTCTGCTTCAGAAAGAAGCAAATTATTATTCTTTATCATCCTTATTCCACGTTTATCCTTCTATAATTTGATTCTTCTATAAATAACGATTTACTTCGAATTGTGCTAGTATTCTGAAATTTTTAAACCTCTCTCTTGCTAAAATAGTCTAATAAAGACTTGAAATTCTTTTCTTGTGAAGATGCATCATAAAAATGTAGGTTGTTTTGTAATTCTACTTTCGATTTTACCCCGGGAATCACAGATGAAACAGAAGGGTTATTTAAGATAAATGCTAAGTTCCTAAGTGAATTAGATTCAGATGGGATGAAATACTCTTTGGAAACACCACCTGATTTATAAGCAGGGACTTTGACTGTTTTACCGCTTGCTAGTAACAACCCTCCTGCAAATGGCTTTATTGCTACTAAACCAATATTGTTTTCTCCACATTTTCTTAATAGTTCAAGTCTTGCAGGCAAATGTAGGGAAAATAAATTGAATTGTGTCATCAGAACTTCAAAAAGCCCTGTCTCAATGGCTTTCAGAGCTGTAGCGGGATCATGAGTACTGATACCTAGGTGTTTAATAAGACGAGATTCGCGGAGTTCAGTCACATATTTGATCAAACCATTTGGAGTCATGATTTTGTCGTATTCACGAGGGCCTACATATTGTACAATTCCAATATCGGCAAATTCTATTCCTAATTCTGATTTAACTCTGTCAAATGATCCTTTAGCAGTTTTTTTAGATCTTAGCTTTTTATGCTTGCTGTTCTTCATTCCAGCTCCAAGATGAACCGCAAGAATCATTTTTTCACGGTTAACTGTTACCACCTGGCGGAAAGCATCAAGAAAATGAGGGTAAAACATCAATATATCAAAATAATTGATACCTGAGTTTATTGCAGATTCTACAGTTTCAATTATGGTCTCTTCGGATTGTTTTACAAGGTATTCTGTACCTAGTCCAATTTCACTAACTTTTAGAGAGGTTCTCCCCAGTTTGCGATAATGCATTGGAGAATTCTTTTAGAATTGACTTGATAATCTTACCCATTCGGGCAACTCTTGAAAACCATCAAGAGTTTACTATGGTCAAATTTGACAAACAACTTAACTACATCATTTTATCTCAATAATTACTAATTTTGGTTGAAATAAAGATTTATTATTATCTTCTATCAACTATTAGAATTCAGATTTCTTGTTTTTTGCACTTTGTTTTTCAATGTCCCCTCCGGTTTTATTTAATTCCATATTTCTTGGTTTCTTGACCAGAATTTTTAGAAATTATAACAATAATACTGGTGAAAAAATTGTCAATCGCACTTAAAACTGAAAATTTAACAAAAAAATACAATAAAACGATTGTTGTAGATCATATCAACCTTCACGTAAACAAAGGGGAAATAATATGCTTATTAGGGCCTAATGGCGCAGGCAAGTCAACAATTCTTAAAATGTTAACTACTCTGCTGAAGCCTGATGAAGGAACTGCTTACATTAATGGTTATGATATAATCAAAGAACGAAATGAGGTCAAAAAAAGCATTAGTTTTGCTCCACAAGAACTAGTTTTTTATGAAGAGTTATCTGCGTTGGAAAACCTCGTATTTTTCGGTATAATGCAAGGGAAACAAAAAAAACAGCTAGTTAAAGAAGCAAAAGTAATTTTAGAAAAACTAGGACTCATTGAACGGACAGATAAAGTGAAAAACTTTTCAGGAGGAATGAAAAGACGCTTAAATCTGGCAATTAATCTAATCATGGATACAGAGATATTATTTTTAGATGAAGTAACAGCAGGCCTTGATCCCCAGTCCCAACATTCTGTTTGGTCGCTTCTTAGCGAGCTCAGGAGTAATAATAAAACCATTATTTTGACTACTCATGACATGAATGAAGCAGAAACTCTAAGTGATCGGGTATTAATAATAGATGAAGGAAAAATAATAGCAGAAGGAACATCAGAGTCACTAAAGGAAAAATTCTGTAATGAAAATACATTAAGAATCATTCCAGGTCAAAAACTAATTGATCAAGAATTTATTACAAAAATAGAAGCATTTGAATTTGTAAAAAACATTATCGACAATAAAGATGGGAGTATTAGTATCTTTTTTGCTGGGGGAATAAAAAATTTGGTAAAAATTTTACACCAAGAGATCTATGCAGATTTGGGGGAAATTAAAGAATTAAATCTACGCCAATCGACACTGGAGGATGTATTTTTAATTCTAGCTGGCCGGAGGTTAAATCAATGAAAATCGAAATACAACAAATTATCGCAATAGCGGTTAAAAACCTTAAAATTAAATTTAGAAGTTACCAAACGTATTTATACGCGTTTGGCTTTCCACTACTGTTTACGTTTATCTTCTTGTTTGTGTTTAAAGCAATTGAAGTTCCAGGTGGATATAACGTATTTGATCTTGCATTTTCATCAGTATTAATTTATGCTGCCTCTTTTGGGACGATAAATGCAGCGGTGTCCTTAACAAGTGAAAAACATCGTGGTACATTGATGCGGCTGGATACGACGCCTATTGGGAGAACAAAAATTTTCATAGGAACACTGTTGAGTGAATCTGTGTTCCTTGTTATTCAGCTATTGTTAATGGTATTTCTCGGCTATGGATTCCTTGGTGTAAGGTTTCATCAACAAAATCTGCTGTTATTGATCATTGGATTAACAATCATCTTTATTTTTGGAATATCGACATTAGGTATAGGAATTGTAATTTCTGCTTATGCGAAAACAGCTGATGCTGCCACTGGAATTTCTATGTGTTATGTTATGCCAGTGTTATTCTTAAGTGGTATCTTCATTCCTTTTGATAGTCCTATCGTGTATTTATTCCCTCCTTTCTGGGTGAATCAGATATTTCAACAAGTGGTTATGCTCGGTGATGATTTGCTGACAGATTCATTTCGGTATCATAGCTTGAGCATTTTCTCTTCGGAGTTTACAATTATCCCTCTCTGGGGAGCAATTGTTATAATTATTATAGCAACACTCGTCTTGTTATATGGTTCAATAAAACTATTCCAACGAAAGACATTAATCTACTAATAGTTTAAGTAAACAATCAAAGAGAATTGAATTTGAATTATGAAAGTCTGTCTAAATTTCAGAGAAAAGAAATAGGGGGATTCTTTTCTTAATTCTTTCTCAAGATTCTTTTAAAAAACATAAGCAACAACAAATTAAAAGGGAAAGTGAAGGCAGTGCAAGAAAATTTACCCGATTTAGATGAGGAAATCATTTGGAAATCAACTGAACTTATGGAAGTAGCACTAAATCTATCAATTTATCGATATACGCTTGCTTTTTCATTGGGAAATATAGTGCTAATGGTATTACTTACAGGAAGTATTATCATGTTGCAAATGGTGGTTAGTTCGATTTGGCCACTTATATTGGGGTGGTTGATCTTAACTCTTCTAGCTGTAGGGATCCACATGAATGTTTTTCGTCATATTTTAAAGCAAATTGAACCGATGAAATATGAGTCCCCAATTTGGGGGATATCTTATATTTTAACCTTTTTATTGGGTTATTTTGTTAACACAATAATGGGAACAGTCATTTCTCCTCAAATTCTTTGGTTTCCTCTATTAGGTATAGCAAACCTAATCATAGGAGTGTCCACTGAACGGTATCATTATAAAAAACAAGAACTGTTTGCTCAACCTATTCTAATCTTTTCCATTTTTCTCTTAAGTGCAACACCATTCCTCTTTATCCTTCTTGTTGTAATACCCAATTTACCACCCGACAACTACCTTGCTCCTGCCTTAGCTTTAATATTAGCTTCTTTAAGTACATCATACTCCATCTACTTAGCAGAGAAAAAGGTTGTCAAAACGTGAGTGAGTTGATTAATGGGATAAAAAAGGTTGATCCATTAATCTTTCATCCCAAACGTTTGATGATTATGAGTCTATTGATTGCTATTGGTCCTATGACTCAAGGACAATTGAGAAAAAAATGCAATCTCACCTGGGGGTCTATCCCGAGTCATCTAGAACGATTGGAAAAAGCAGAATATATAGCTCAAAGAGATGTAATAACGAGGCAGGGACCACGTGTATTGGTTAATGTGACAACTAAAGGAGCAAATAACTATAAAGAAACTTTAGCAAATATAAAATACTTCCTAAAGGAAATAAAAATTGGCTGAGCTATAAGAATTTATTAACGATTATATCTTACCTTGTATTTTTTAATTTGCTCAGTACCTTGGTCTGTAATAGAATAAAATCCTATCTCTTGAGTTATTAATTTATTATGCTCTAGCTGCACAAGAGCGTTTTGTATATCCTCCTTCGTGTGACCGTATTTCAAAACAAAAGGTGTACCTAGACTTTCTTTGATGATTATTGGCTGAAAATCTAAAGCAAAACTATCAATAATTACTTCATAAGTATTATTCTTTTGATAAATCTGAAACAAAACCCATTTCTCAAGCATCCTATACTGAAAACGATTGAAAGATTTCCAGAGGCCAAGTTTATACTTCCCAAAATCGATTTCTTCCCCTTGACTATAGCTTCTTAAGTCTGAAAAAATTTCATACGCTCCTCTAAGAATGAGAAAACCAATGAAGCAACCAACAATTCCATCAATAAGGTATATTCCAAAATAACTTGCTCCTATTGCTAATAATACAAGTGAAGCATTTAAAACATGGTTTTTGCTATCTTCTGACTGTGTTAAGATTGTTAAACTTCTATTAATATATCCACTGTACTTTTGGTATAAATATAAAAGAAAACAAACTATCATTGAGGCAATAGCGACCAGAATTCCAAAATTTCCTTCATTAATAGGCGTAGGATTAATTAATCTTATCACGCTTGAGAATAAAATCCCGAATCCAGAGATTGCCATTAGAATAATTAAAAGGTAAGTTGCTTCTGTTTCTCTTTTAATCCTCATAGCTATTGTTACAATAATTGAAGATAATCCATCAATTGCTGAATCTATCCCATCCCCTAATAATCCAACGCTTCCCGTGAGTATGAAACCAAATAGTTTTAAACTGCCGAGAATCAAATGAACAATTAAGGAGAGAAGTGGAGAGATCCGAGGTTGAGTTAAGGTGCTGATAAATGTGAAAAATTTAACCATCCCTCGTGCTCGTTTATCTGCTTTAGGACTAGCTTTTTCTGTTATATAGTAAAGGTTTTCTCGTTTTTCAATAGACCCGTCTGCTAATAATAGTTGGATTCCCTGCTGATTAATCCAAAGGTGTTTTGTATCAGGTTTTTCTCTAAAAAATTGGGGTGCGCCAAAAAGCATGGCAATCCTATTGTCTAGATCATATATTTCTTCATAACTATGAGGGCGAGTATTTAAAAGGATCAGAATATGGTGAGTATAATGCCCAAGATTACCTTGACGGTTTTCAGCTAAAATATTGAATCCAAATATTATAACAATGATCCCCGTGATGTAAATTAGATTTAATTCCATACTAATGACACTGAGTATAACGAATAATGGAGAAAAAATGGTATTTCGATGATTGAGGGCTAATACTTGCACATCAAGATCTTCATTTAAGTATCCTGAACTGAAAATAGCAAGAAATGATATCAAAGCGAAGAAAATGCTGCTAAAAATAATAATTCCAGTCATATTTTGGTTGAGAGTACTAACACCGTTAGGTAATAACGATAATCCAAGAATTAATGCTCCTAATCCAATCAATAAAGTGAGCATCTGAAATATCCTGAAAGTGATTTTTCTAAAGGGATTTTTTGGAGCAATCATTATCTGATAGTAATTTATACAAATAATTACATGCGAGATTCCATTGAGAATGAATAAGGGGTTTTCAGATATCATAAAACCATAGATATTTATCAAAAATAGGAATAGAATTGAAATAGCTGATATTCCAAAAGCTGTGGGTGGCTTAATGAGGTTTTTAACGACATTACTGATTCTTTTATCTCTTTGTTCAATCCTTTTGAGAATTCTCTCACCCTTTGAGCTTATTATATACTTATTTTCTTGAACTATGGAAATATGCTCTTTTCTCAATAGATGTTTGATTCTTTTATCTAAGTACTTTGATTTCCGATCTTTTGATCTTTTTTGCCACCAATGAACATTAAACTCGTTATCGATGTTTTCAATAAGGTTAGCAATATCCTGTGGCTCGTTCTCTAGAAATTTTAAGATTAATTTATCTAAATTATGAGAACTGAAGATTAAAGACGATTTCATACGTCATTTCACCTTTGTGTTTCTGAATTTTGGTTGTAAATTATCTCAAATTGTAGGATTTCCGTTTAATCTTATACAAGGAATATCACTTCGCTTTGTGCTTGGGATTTTGAGAAAAAGTTTCTCTTATAAGTCAATATGTTTAGGTAATTGCTAAATTCCTTAAATTCTTTAATTAGGTTATTAATCGATTTAATATAGGTAATTTCCAAATAAAAGGAGCTTCTTTCGTTTTTTGTTCACGCATGCAAACTTTTATGATAAACTGATTTCTAAAATCTTTTTTGGTATTATACGTATTAGAATAATGTATTAGATGTTGAATAGACTTTACAGGTATCTATTACATCAACTCTCAATATTATCTAGAATTGTTAATTATGGATAATAATTGCGAGTTCAGTTAAAAATGAAATGATTAAGGAAGTATCGAAAGGGAGTCTTTGGTGATACAAACAATAATGAATTATCTAAGATT
Organism: Candidatus Hodarchaeota archaeon; assembly: GCA_016840305.1. The sequence continues at coordinate 1,227 of JAEOSP010000233.1, read as the reverse complement.
CGGATCCTTGTGGAAATTGTAACCGTCAATAGGATATTTACAGGACTGACACTCAAATTCATACCATGAAAAATTCTCGTTACAACTTGGACATTGCCAGCGTTCTTTTTGTTGATTGAGCCAAAAATCAAGATTTTTACTCTTTATTGTCTGTAAATTCTCGATGGTGGATATTAAATGTGGTTTCAACTTGGTAAATCGTTCAAAATAATCACACGGATATTCTTTGCATTCAAAACAATAATTTAGCTCTTTTTCCTCTGCACAAGATCTGATATAGCAATCTCTACAACCAACAAACCGAACATCACTTTTGCATCCTCCGCATAGAACGTCTTCAGGAGCAAGATTAAGGTCTTTCCCGACTTTTTCTATAGTTCCTTTCTCATTGGCTAGCATAACGTAGCAAGCACCGCAATACAATCCACAATATGCGTCATATCTGGATTCCATCATGCTTATCAGCATTGTTTTGGGATACGGTTCATTCCAGCAACTTTTGAGTGGAAGTAATGGATATTTACAAATCGCTTAAGTCCAGGAATGATTCGATGACCCATCATACATGAGGATCCATAATTCATATTATTCTCTTCACATATTGCTTTACTCTCATTTGAAATCGTACCAGGCATAAACCAAATAGCTGGTTTTTGATCAAGACTTGCAGCCTCTTTTACAACCTCTGTTGTTAATTCTTTTTTGTGTACTACAATTACGACATCTACTGGTTCAGGAAGATCCTTTAATGAAGGGTAAGCAGTAACTCCTTCTACTTCGTTTTTATCTTTACAAACAGGATAAACATAGTTAACACAATACCAAGCATCTTCAGTTCCTTTTTTAAAAAGTCTAAATCCTTTACTTGATAAACCTCCAGTAAAAGTGCCAGCAATCGCATATTTCATATCTGTGGTAAACCCATGATCAATTTCTACCATAATGCAAACCTCATAGAATATAATCTGAAGTTTTTAAGTTTGGTATATAAAGATCAATGTATGAGCAATTATCTTCTTTTCTCTCACCATTAAATATCACTGAAATTATCGAACAGCTAAAGAAAAACAAAATGAATTTTGAAATAAACAACTTTAGAGAAATTTTTCCTTTTTCAAATTTTAATTAGTTATATAAGGGGGTAATACCATTACATATTACTTTGTAAAATAAAAATTTCAATCGTGAGGATTTCTTTTGAAGGACATTGCAATTATATTAGAAAAT
>JAEOSP010000232.1 GCA_016840305.1 Candidatus Hodarchaeota archaeon | reverse complement strand
GAAGAAGATTCAAAACTAATTCCAATAAATATTTGGATCATAAGACTGATTATGATTCGCACATTTCTCATGATAACGACTTATGAATATGATATTTTTACTGGGAGAGCTGTATTACTTCTTCTCATTTTTCTATTACTATTTGAAATTTCTTTGAATAGGGTTCAAAATAAAATAGTAATGCAATCTATAGTTAATGGTTTGAAGTATTTAGGAAGTGAAAGAAAACCATATATTCCTCCAGAAAGAAAGACTACTCCTTTCGTTGAATCTGAACCAATTGATAGTGGGAACCAAAATTCTAAAATCTTTAAACCTAGAACAGTAACTCATGGACGACAAGAGTCCTTAGGTGCATCATCTCTAGCTGTGTATGATGAATCAGTCCCAATAATTGATTATCAATCTCCAATCGTGAAACTAGCATTAATTGTATTTCCAGCAATTGGTCGTTCTATTAAGAAATTTACATCTTTCTGCTTACGTATGCTTTATTTAATATTAAAACCTGTTTACACGTTCAGTAAAGCACTTGTAATGGCCTTAGTCCTATTATGTATATCAATTCTCGAAGTTTTGTTGTTCATATTTGCAATTCTTACTCAATTGGGAACAGATGGTTCTTATCTTGTACCAATATTTTCCTTTGACTTAAATCTGCATCCATATAATGCGTCAATGTATACTTTTGGAGGCTTTGAAATTTGGAGCTGGTACATTCTTGGAATTTTAACTGCTCAGATATTTATCCTTGTCGTAGTTCAATGGTATCAATTCGCTAGAAAAAGAAACGACGGGATTATTATCATATTCTTCAGAAATATTAGTCGAATTTTGTTGGTTATTATAGCACTCGGTTCAATATACCAAGGTTGGTGGTATTATGATGTCTATGCTCCATTAAGAATATTCCTTATGGTAATTCTAGTCATATTTATGGAAATTACTTCATTAAAGATAAGATTAGAGAGGAGACAATGGCCAGCAACAACCACCAATGATGTACATGAGATAGAATCTGCTAATAATGATGTTCATTTAACAACAGAGTGAAAAGCAAGTATATGGTAAAAAAGAAAGAAAAAATCCCTTGGCGGGACTTTTGTTCGGGAAAATATTATTTGTGACGTCTTCGAAGAATAACTGGAACTGTTAATAATGAAGCGAGAGTCAAATAAAATTCAAATCCAGGTGAAGTTTCTCCATTGAGTTCCGTTCCTCCTGAACTTGTCGTTGTTGAGCTTTCATCTTCCCCTTCCCAACCAGATTCATCGTCTGGGTAATAATCCCAATAAGAAAATCCATTCATTAAGGATTCTGTATAAGTTGAATTGTCACTTGTCCATGCCCAGACACCTACTTCCCAGTTGTTTGAATTTGATACATCGTCCCAATAGCTACTATTAGTCGTCCATGACATCGTGTTACTCACAATTGTCGGGTCGTCAGTTCCTGAGCCAAAATTAAGAAAATCTGAAGTATTTTTTGCTACCATCCAGAAAGATTCAGCTACACCACTTAAACCACCTGTGTGAAACCAAGCACCTGCTCCACTTTCTTCTCCTCCTTCACTAATGAAGGAAATCCATATCCAATATAGGTGGGTTGCATCAAGAAGAGGTATTCCTTGAAAAGTCACTGATAACTTTACATCATCAGCTATTTTTTCAACAGTAACTGATACTATATCAATTTCATCCTTAAAATCACCTTGTTCGTAATCATAGGTTAAACCTGACCAATTGATTTTTTCTACATCATTTGTTTGATCTGTTCCAATTGATGTACTTGGGAGCGCACCAATGATTGTAAATGACAGATAAATTAAACATAATAGACCTGTTATAGTAAATCGGCGGTTAATTTTCATTTTTTTTATCAAATCCTTAGTATTATATTTGATTCTTTATCAGAACTAGAACTATCTCTTTTATTATTTACTGAATTCGTGAAATAGATAATGAGAAATCTATCTCTATATCAAGAACCAGCTTTCTTCTATAAGCCGAGTTCTTTCTTAATCAAAGTCTTAAGTAGTTCTTTTTGTATTTTTTGCTTATTAGGTATTGAATTATCTCCTAAAATTTTCTTTCCAGTCTCTAATATTTGTTCTTTAGCGAACTCTTTCGCACCTGATTCTTTTATTATTTCTCCCACCGCAACTTGTAACGCTGTACTCATTGCTTCCTTTGCTGCCCCTTTTGCTAAACCACCTAACTTTTTCATAGGATTCCACTCAAAATTAATTTACTAAATTTAGAAGAAATAGCATTAGATTTAAATTTATTCCACAGTCACCAAAGAAAAGGGAATCTTCATTTTTCAAGATGAAAAGAAGAGCTGGATTGAATGGCAAACCAAATATTAGATAAGAGTAAAGCATTAACAGAGCAAATAATAAAATGGCGTAGGTATCTACACAAACATCCAGAATTGGGATTCGAAGAGATTGAAACTGCAAGGTTCATTGAAGAAAAACTAACGTCATTTGGATTAAAGGTGCGTACAGGCGTTGGAAAAACAGGTATTATCGTTAGTATTGGATCAGGAAAACCTTGTATTGCACTACGAGCGGATATGGATGCTTTACCAATCCAAGACACCAAAGAAGTCCCTTACGCCTCCCAAAATCCAGGAATATGTCATGCATGTGGTCACGATGCCCATGTCGCAATGCTTCTAGGTGTAGCCAAAATATTAGCAGAACTTCAAGATCAATTAACAGGAGAAATTAGATTACTATTCCAACCCCTTGAAGAAGGTCAAGATTCATCTGGATTAGGAGGTGCTAAAGCAATGATACTAGATGGTGCTTTAGAAGGAGTGGATGTAATCTTAGGTCAACATGTACATGGAGCTGATCTGGAGGCCGGTGTTTTTCAAGTGAAATCTGGGTATCTATCTGCTGCAGTGGATACATTTCAAGCAACTATATATGGAAAAGGGTGTCATGGAGCATATCCTCATAACGGTATAGATCCCATATTTCTAACCGCTCAGGTAATTAATTTTGTTCAGGGAATTATTTCCCGAAGAATTGATCCTATTGAGCCAGGAGTTGTCTCATTTGGTAAAATCCAAGCTGGGACTGCACCTAATATTATTCCCAATGAAGTTAAGCTAGAGGGCACAATTCGCTCACTAAATTCAGATATTCGGAAACAGATTAAGTTGGATCTTGAAAAAGCCTTTAAATCTGTTGAATCATTCGGTGGTAGTTACCAGCTAGATATCATGGAAGGTTCTCCCTCAATTGACAATGATACTAGTTTAGTAGCTTTATTACAACAAGTTGCCGCGGATTTCTTACCAAAGGAGAAAATATTAACTGGAGGGTTAGGTATGGGAGCTGAGGACTTTTCTGAGTTCATGGAGTTGGTACCAGGAGCATATTTTTATCTAGGTGTTGGTTTAAATCCTCCTAGAATGCACCATGCATCAGACTTTGATCTGGATGAGTCTGTTCTCTATCTTGGAACAGCGATTCTGGCTGAGGCTGCCCTTCGTTTTCTTAATAATTAAAAAACTAAAATAAATGAGTTATTTTCCAAAACTTCGCTAACAAAGTACCGACAGTAATTTACATTGGTAGGTTAAAGTCATAAGCGACAACCAATGACAAAAACCTACCGTGCAAGGCTCAGTTTAGAAGCAACTGTGCCTGAAGACCCAACCATTGAACCATTTCTTAAAGCTTCCGTAG
>JAEOSP010000231.1 GCA_016840305.1 Candidatus Hodarchaeota archaeon | reverse complement strand
AGTGTTGGGTGCTAGCCCTTTAGAACAGTCAATTCTTACGTCTGTTAGAAATCTTGGTTCTAATTTGTTTCAATCTATTTGGGGCTGGTTGGCTGATCTTAAGGGACGAAAATTAGTTATATTGATCGGTCTCGTTACACTCTCATTCACAGTATTTCTAACTCCATTTGTAGATAATCCTTCCCAATTAGTTTTAATTTCCCTTATTATGACTAGCGTTGGTTTTAGCATCATACCTGCTTGGAATGCTTTTCTTGGTGACTATTCTTCAGAGAAAACTCGAGCTTCATTCATTGGTTTCGTGAATTCGATAGGTACATGGAGTTCTCTTGTATTAATCATGCTCTTAGGACTAGCAATGGATAGTGCCCCTTTCCCGTTTCCCTCTGATATCTCTCTTTATCCTAATAGTAAACCTGTTTTCTATATTCCTTTTATTACTGGTGCAATTGTTTTTACCATTACCATTGTTATTGTCGTATTTCTACGTGAAAAGTACGTAGCTCATAAACAAGCTATAATCGATGAGGAGATCACACATACTTGGCGTACGCTTATTAGTAGAAATCAACCATTTAAACGTCTATTACCAATAAATAGTTTGTTCAAATTCTGCATGAGTATGGCTTGGCCAATTTTCCCCTTTGTCACTTTATCAGTTGCTGAGTCTTGGTTTCAAGTAGCTATCATGTGGGCTGTCTTCAACATACCTCGTGGTTTTGGCCAATCGGTCGGAGGTAGGTTAGCAGATAAATATGATAAGAAAATCGTCTTAACACTTTCTAGGCTTGGATACGCAGTTGTTCCATTCGGGTACGCAATAGGATTGGTAACAGGAAATGTGTGGTATTTGATACTGGTAAACATACCAGGGGGTTTCGCGTTTGGAGCAGAGGACACATCTATTGCTTCTTACGCGTTGGATTGCTCCACAGTGGAAACTAGAGCTCGTTATTATTCTCTTCTGTTAACTTTCGAAGGAATTTTTGCATTTGCAGGATCATTATTTGCAGGCATTTCCATGGAGTTTCTCATGGGAATAGCCGGCATTACTTACGAACATCCTGATTTTCAAGGTGTACTATTTATCCTCCTCATGCTTATCACAGGTTTAAGACTTTTCTCAGCCAGTTTACATAAGTTTATTTACAGAAATCCATTAGATTTCAATTTAGAAACCTATCTGGAATCATCCTCCCGGTAATATAGTGAAAAGTGTATTATCCTCATATCATGGGTTGTTTTTAGTGTTTTACATGCTTATTCTTACTAACTACTAGTTAGGTACTAGTTAGGTGAAATAAGAGAAAAAATTGGAGATTGGATGATATGAGTATTTTATCCAGAATATTTGCTTCTCGTCGACGCAAATTACTTACTATTGGAATTCTCGGTGCTCCTAATGCAGGTAAAACCACCTTAGCTAATCGAATATCTAATGACTGCGGAAGTGGTGAATCTGTTGGGGTAGTTAGCCCTGTCCCTCATGAAACTCGAGAATGTGCTGCTTTAGAGCATTGCGTGGTAGCAGATCATAGTGGTTCTTTAGATATGACAATTGTTGATACCCCAGGGATTGCTACTTCGATTGACTATCGTGAATTTCAACAGCATGGACTTTCTAGACAGGATAGCATTACCCGAGCTAAGGAAGCAACTCGTGGAGTTATAAAAGCTATTCAAAGCTTAGATAAAATGGACGCAGCTATTGTTGTAGTTGATGCAGCACGTGCACCATTTGACCAAATAAATTGGACGGTTATTGGAAATCTTGAAGCACGGAAAATACCAATAATTGTAGCAGCTAATAAAACGGATCTATCTGAATCAGATATTGACTTAGTAAGGGACACCTTTCAAGGTGAAATCGTTCCGATCAGTGCAAAAGAAGGATCAGGAATGGATCAATTATATGGTTCGATCCTTAATGTAGCAGGTATGTAGGAGGATATGTCAAATGGAATTAAGAATTAATTTCGTGACAGAAAACACTACTCGTAAAATGAATCCCGTTCAAAAATGTGATTTCATTTTGTCAAAGCTCAGATCAGATTGTGTTGTTGTATTTGAAGGTGGGCTTGAAGCAGAGGAAGAAGCTCTTCTGATCCAAGAAGCCATGACCCAAATTGATCACCAAGATTTCCTCGGTTATAAAATTCTAAATCCTGCACCTTTACGTGGACATGGAATATTCTCTCGTAAGAATGTGAAAATGACAGTACTTGCCCCTCACAATTACGAACATCTCTCTGTCGCTCTTGTCTGATTTGGATGGCGATTTATTAGTGTTAAGTAATGGAGAAGTTAATCTAGATCGTTATCGATGCGCCAAATGTAGTCGTAAACCTTCTAATGCAAATGAACTTCTAAAAGGATGTACCTGTGGTCATCGACTATTTCGT
>JAEOSP010000230.1 GCA_016840305.1 Candidatus Hodarchaeota archaeon | reverse complement strand
GTAGTCACAAGCCATTTTTGGGACAAAAAAAGGAGGTCTAAAAATTAACTTTAAATTATTTAATAACATTGTTTTATTATGGTTGCCTTTTAAGGGCAAAAATCATGCCCTTCTAACTGCCAGTTAAGAGGTCAAGCCTCCTCCATTTCCGTATGCGCTGAAATGATTGGCGAAGGTAATTTGAATCTTGCTTCATTGCCACTCTATTCCCACTAGTTAAATATCACCCAATATACCATTTAGTGCATTAAGATAAGCTAAGACAAACAGACATTAAATAAACGTTTATTTTTTTTGATTCGTATTATATATAGAGGAAGCAGGAAAATGACTACTTGGGCGTTAGAAATCCCTTTTAAATATCATATAAAGGCCATAACAGTGAGGGAAGAAAGCCCCGATCTGATAAAAAAAGCCAAGAACGGCGATCCAATTGCTTTTCAAGAAATAGTAGAACGTTACAGTACCCGCATCCATACAATTGCATATCAGATTGTGGGTAACTCTGAGGACGCCATGGACATAACACAGAATGTTTGTTTGAGGCTTAACAGTTCTCTTGGCACATTCAATTTAAAATTCCCATTAGACAAATGGCTTTATCGCTTGACAGTTAACCTTTCAATAGATTATCTGCGTAAGGAAACTCGTCATAGGAATGTCTCGCTGGATGAAGTGAATGATGAAACAGTATTCACAGACTCTCAACCACAACCTGATTTATGTGCCGAACGAAATGAATTAATTGAAACCATTAATCAGATTTTGGGATATTTGACCCCAAATCAAAGAAAAGTATTTGTACTTAGAGATCTTCAGGGATTTTCTTCCAAGGATGTAGCACAGATTCTAAAATGCAGTCCCATCACTGTCCGTATCCATTTATCTAAATCCAGAAAAAAAATCAAAGAAGTAATTGAAATATACTATCCCGATCTTATACCATGGACTCATTCAAAAGGTGAATCTAATTGAAATGTAGAAAAGCAAAAAATTTATTACCCCGGTATATAGGAGGAGATCTGCCCGGACGAAAGATGTCAATACTACAGGACCATTTAAAACTATGTCCTGACTGTACTTCTGAAATGGAGGCATTGAAAGTCTCTCAACTGTTTGTGAGGGAAATTGCTCAAACTTACATTCCTAATCCTCTATCTAGAGACTTTTCACTTGAAATCCACCGAAAAATAGCAAATGGTATGCGACAACCATCATCAGATCGCTGGAGGTCAGCAGTTTATTTAAAAAAGCCAGCCTTGGTTATTAGTGGACTCACGTTGGTAATCTTATTGTTTTTGGGTGTAATACAACGTATTTGGAATGTGGGTAATATGCCAGAAGTGTATAGGAATGATGAAGTACAACAAATTGCAGAGAATATAGAGTTAGATACAGAACTGGATGAAAAATACCCGACACTTGAGTCAATCACGGTTCCTGCTGAATCCATACCATTGACATTTAAACTGGAAAATACAAATATCACGGTAATATGGTTTTTTTGAGAGGAGAGAAAAATGTTTGCAAGAACAGTGGATATAATAGTCGTATTTCTGGTTGTTGTCTTTCTGAGTTTCTGTTTGCCTTCTTATTCATATGCTGAACAGCCCTCAGACAAATATGAGAATATTGAAATGAAACTTATCAAGCCAATATTTGCAAATGCACAAGAAGTAATTCAAGCATTGGATGTTTTCCATAATTTAGATTTTAATTTCTCTTACGATGATGTAACAAATGCTATTCTTATCATAGGTCCCCATGAACAAATTTCACTTGTGGAACATATGATCAATGAGATCGATGTGTATCCTAAACAACTTCTATTAGAGATAAAGCTTATCCACGCCTCAAAAAAAGGTAAGCTAATTTCAGAAGAGATTAAAGATCTCATCTCCAAACTTAAGCCTTTGTTCGCTTTCTCAAGTTATGTACTGTTGGACAGTGTAACACTTAGAACTGAGAATGGAGCAAACGCAGAGTTGCTTACAGGGAGTAGTAAATATAGATTCTTATGTAATCCACGTTTTATTGAGGAAGGGAAGGGAATCATTCGACTTGAACAACTAAGATTGCATATCTCTAAAGATCCTATATTGGCCACATCCCTCAATATTAAGAATGGCGAAACTGTTGTTGTCGGCAGTAGTAATATTATTGAGAATGAAACATCTCTGATTTTAGTGGTAACTGCAAGAACAGTTGATTAAGACTCTTAAAAAAAAGTAATCGTAGGCATTAATGAAATTAATTCAGAGCAGGATATTAATTCCAACCTCCCCGAACTTGAACTTTTTGCGAAACATAAAGTAAAAAAACGATACTCATGAAGTTTAACGTTGGAAATCAGTGGTTTCACAAATATGTGAAATCTGCTGGATGACTAACTCTGTATATGGTACAAATATTGGGAGTAGGACAAGGTAGTGAACTTCTCTTTTGAGGCTATAGTTTTTTCACAACAATATCGCCGAGCTGGGTCATGTTTGGTTGTGCGGTAAATGTATTCGT
>JAEOSP010000024.1 GCA_016840305.1 Candidatus Hodarchaeota archaeon | reverse complement strand
TTGAATAATCGAATCGGCAAAAGCAGGAGAGTAGGTGTTTTTACTTGTTTCAGTGTATTGTATTTCGTTAATGGCCAAAATAAAGTTATTATTTTCTGGAATAATTACCCACAGAACTGAAATAAAGATAACTAACCACACTAAGTATCTTGGCCCTCTTCGCAACTCGTAAGACCCTCTTACAAAAACTTTATGAAAACCAAATCCAAATTTGGCGCGTCCTATAGTTGAACATTGCTTCTTTAAGAATTTTTGGGCTTCTTAAAAAAAAGAGAAGAAAAAAAAGGAAATCAAGTTTTAACTCCTAGATCTCCTTCCTTTCTTTCTAATATGGTAAACCAAGTAACTGATCGCTAATAAATTAGTAATGAAAGCAATGCTAAATATATCACCTGTTATTTCACTTGGTATTGTAGAAGTAGTAGAGGTTGTTGTCTGCTGATCTAAACGTACTTCAACGCTATTAGAAAATGTGCTTTCATCAACGATATTGACTGCAGTTACAACATAGTAATATGTCAATCCGATTCCAGCGGTTGTATCTGTGAAAGTTGTTGAGGCGGAAGAGGAAATCAAAGTATAATGTTGAGAATCAGTTGACCGATAAATGTTATATCCAGTGATATCTGATCCACCGTCGTTAAGAGGAACTTCCCAGTTTAGTTCTACTTGTCCAGAGGTTACAGAGCTAATGAGACTTCGGGGTGGAGAAGGAGCTTGTAATTCTAATTCTTGGACTATGATGCTAACGTCATCAAAAGCTACTTGACTACGTACATCAACTACAGTACATCGGTAAAAATATGTTCCGTTGGGTAAACCATCAACAGAGATGCTAATTACTTCGCTAGAAGCATTCCAAGCACCTTCTTGGATCAATATACCATCTTTAGTGACATTATAATAGCTAGGATTGTTATCAGTTGGGTTCCAAATAATGAAATGACCAGTAGTGCTTTCACTGTAAGTGATATCAGTTGGATGATCAATTATGGGTATACTATCAATTTCAACGATAACGATCACGTCATCGAACGAAAATTGACCTAAAGAATCATATACACTACATCTATAGGTATATGTACCACTATTAAGACCATCAACAGATATTGTGATAACTTCTCCTGAACTATTCCAAGAACCACCTGAAATCAATAATCCATCTTTTGTAATGTTATAGGAGCTTGGATCGGAGTCAAAAGGATTCCAGATTATCATATATCCTGTTTCCTCTTCAAAATAATGAATATCCTGTGGTGAATCGATAGTGGGAGGATTATTAGGAGTAACGGTTAACAGTACTTCATCTAAATCGAATTGACCAGCAGAATCGTAAATATTACACTGGTATGAATAACTTCCTGTAGTAAGTCCATCAACAGAAACAGTTATGGTTTCTCCTGAAGAATTCCATACTCCTTGAAAGATCAATATTCCATCTCTTGTGAGATTATAAGATGATGGATCAGAATCAGTTCCTACCCAAGTAATCCAATAACCAGATTCACCTTCCATATAAGAAACATCTGCTGGAGAAGTGATGCTGGGGGGATCATTACCGGGTATTGCTACTATGACAGTGACTTCATCTGCTGCTGTTGTAGTAGCTGTATCGTAAATATTACAACGATAAATATATGTTCCATTAGCTAATCCATCAAGAAGGATGCTGATCGTTTCTCCTGATGCGTTCCAAGCTCCTTCCTGAATAAGTACACTATCTCGTGTAATATTATATAACTCTGGATTGGAATCAATATCTGACGCGATCCAAGTAATACTAAACCCTGTTTCTCCTTCTGTGAATGCAATATCTACTGGAGAATTTATTGAAGGAGGTGTATTCGGTTGTGGCTGCTCAAAAAAGCCCGAAGTCTCCTCAAATACCTGAATACGGTCATTATAAAACTCAGCTACATAAATTCTCCCTGTGTCATCAAAATCAATACCTCTAGGGAAATCGAAATCACCGTGAGAAGTACCAGTCTGGCCAAATTCAGCAATAAAAACAAGATTTCTGTCAAAAATTTGAATACGGTCATTTTCATTATCAGATACAAATATATTGCCAAAATCATCACAAGCTATTGCTTGTGGATATCTGAATTGTCCAATATCACTCCCAAATGAACCAATTTTCTTGATAAATCCACCTTCGCTATCAAATACCTGTATTCGATGATTTTCCGATTCAATTGTGTATATATATCCTGTTTGATTAATAGTGATGTCAAATAACCCCCAAAATTGGCCATCACCTGATCCAAACGACCCCCAAGCGGATATAAATGTTCCATTCATATGATATATACAGATTTGGTCGTCAAAATAATCTACGACATAAATCCGCTGTAAAACTTCATTTATTGCGATAGTCTGGGGATTTGATAGCCGATCACTTCCAAACTGCATTAAATAAGTTCCTGAAGCCGTAAATACCTGTACTCTATGATTAAGTTCCTCTACAACAAATACATGTCCAGATGAATTCGTTATTACCTTGGTAGGGACATTGAATTGCCCATTTCCTGAACCATAACTACCCCAGCTAAAAAGGAATGAGTAGTCACTGTCAAAGACCTGAATTCGGTGATTCCATGTATCAGCTACATAGATATACCCAGAATCGTTCACATTCACATAATATGGAGTGTTAAGCTGACCATCTCCAGAGCCTGTACCACCGAAACTAGTTATTGTTTTTATATGAACTGGCTTCAAATATGTTCTAAAGATCCAATCACGATTTTGATTGGTCCAACTTCCACCATTTACACGTTGGTAGCCTAATCCTCCAGAGTAATTTGGTGAGCTACTATCATATCCCCAGGTGTAGAAATTAGAGCCATCATCATTGGGATTTCGAGCAACAATCCAATATTGTTTACCAGCGAGAAGTGTTGCTCCTTCATTAAAATTACATGTTACCCAAGTAAAGCTGGTATTAGTAAAAGCGGGTATTGTACCATTTAAAATCAGTTCACCCGTAGGGCCACTATTATCTCTGTAGATTTCAACGATTATGTCACTCTGAGGGGATCCAGAAAGCACTCGAGCATAAAGCTGAACTAGAGTCAATTTTCCTGATACAGAGGGAGTGAAACCCTGTGCATCGTCATAAAGGAAGGTAGATTGGTACCCAATTGCCCCCTCTGAATTTTGATTATCAAGGCCATATTCTTGGTCCAGAAAATCATCATAAACAATGTAATAAATATCAGCATCCCCATCACGGTCACTACTAAAAGTAATCCAGAGATGTCCTTTGGAATCATAGTGAGTGCTTGGATAATTCACCTCTCCTGATGGAACTGATTCCATGCTTGACCAAGTTAGTCCTCCATCCGAAGATTTACATTTATAGATATTTTG
>JAEOSP010000229.1 GCA_016840305.1 Candidatus Hodarchaeota archaeon | reverse complement strand
TTTAACATCTGAGAGAGTATCACGATGGTGGGGTTCAACAAAGTTCCTGTATGCGAATCTTCCTACTTTAGAAGAAGATTTCTCCGCCTTTCTAAGAGCTTACCTATATAATATTGTAAAAGCAAAATTCCTCAATGAGGATCTTATAGAAGCTGCGAAAGAATACTGTCAATTAGTATCCGATATTTGTAGAAAGAGAATGGACCAGAATAACATTCTCGTAGAAATAAATGGAGAGCAAGAGAATGTGAAGATGTATAAAATTAAAGACATGACATACTATAGAAAATTTAAAAAATCAAAAGAAACAGAATATCATCCTGAGTTAATCGATATAGAAATATTCGATTTTTCAAATGTGGGCTTTTCAGATAGCATAGACAAAGGATTGATCAAGAATGGTTTAGAAACTCAAACTCGTGTTATTAAATATATCCCGTTGCTCTTTTATGATGATTTACTCGAATGCATGCTCCAAAACTTAAAAAGAATTGAAGAAAATGATAAGGAGCTTATAGATCCTTCTTATCTATTAGATAGAAAGATAATTATTATTAAAAACTCAAAAGAATTAGACACCATCAAAACGGAGAGTTATACTTGGTGGAATAATTTTGATTCCCTCGAATTTAATCCAATTTTAGAAGAAATTAGAAAAACTCACGCAGAATTTATTCGTACTTTGGGTCTCGAGAAAAAATTTGCTAACAACTAACTCAAAGCTAACTACAATAATTGTTATGTTGATTTATTGATTATAATTGAAAATTGACATTATTGTTTTAGTTTATTTAACTCGTTAATAATCAATCTTAAATGAAATAACTATCTATTTTTGTTTTAAGAATGTATGAGAAGCTTATAACAGTTTTGTAAATGTTGTATAAGAAGGAAAGACCAGCAGTTTTAATGTTCAAAAATGGAAAATACTTTGAAGGAATTGGATTCGGGGCTTCTAAAATAGTGACTGGGGAATTAGTTTTTAATACTATGACGGGTGCCGGATATAACGAAACACTCACGGATCCATCTTATCAAGGACAAATTGTCACAATGACACACCCTCTCGTTGGAAACTACGGCGTTCCTGCATGGAAAAAAGATCAATATGGAATTCTGAAATATTTTGAATCAGACTCTATAAAAGTTACTGGTTTTGTGGTTAATGAGTGTTGTAAACACCCTAGTCATTATCAAAGTATAAAGACGTTAAATGAATTCCTTCGCGAGGAAGGGATTCCTGGAATTGAATGGATTGATACAAGAGCTATTACTAAAATTTTAAGGGAAGAAGGAGTTCAAGTAGGCTTACTTGGTGTTTTTGAATCAACAGATGATATTAATATTGAAGTTTTAAGAAAGGAAGTTGAAAAAGCAGAAGATCCTAACTTAAGACACCTTGTAAGCGAAGTCTCTACGAATGAGGTTAAAATCTATAGTCAACCCAATCCCATAGGTAAGGTAGTTGTTTTAGATATGGGTGTTAAACTGAATATCCTACGGAACTTTGCAAAAAGAAGAATTGAAATAATTGTTGTTCCATATAATTATTCCTATGACCAAATTATGGAATATCAACCAAATGGGGTTTTTATTTCAAATGGACCAGGAGATCCTGCAATGTATAAGGGAGCAATTGAGGTGTGTCAAAATTTAATTAGGAATAATAGTCCCACCTTCGGAAGTTGTTTAGGAAACCAAATAATTGGTATTGCTGCAGGAGGTTCTTCATACAAACTGAAATACGGTCATAGAGGGGGGAATAAGACAGTATTAAATATTGAGACTAACCACTGTTATATTACTTCTCAAAATCATGGATTTTGTGTAAAAGATTTTGAAATTGGTGGGTTCAAAGAATTTTTGAAAAACATTGATGATAATTCTAATGAAGGATTAATTCATGATGATAAACCGATTTTTGCTGTTCAATTCCATCCTGAAGCCTGTCCTGGGCCTCTAGACTCTTTATATTTATTTGATAAATTTATTGAACAAATGGGGCTGAGATAACGATGCCCCTTGATAGGAGTATTAAGAAGGCATTAGTTGTAGGTTCTGGTGGGATTCGTATTGGACAAGCAGGTGAATTTGATTATAGTGGATCTCAAGCTTTAAAAGCTTTAAAAGAAGAAGGAATTGAGACAATTTTAATAAACCCGAATATAGCAACTATACAAACAGACCCAATCTTAAGCAAAGTATACCTATTGCCCATTAACGTTAAATATGTAGAAAAAGTAATAAAGAAAGAAAAGCCAGATGGGATTTTATTATCTTTTGGAGGTCAAACAGCATTAAATGTAGGAGTTGAATTAAAAGAAGCAGGAATCTTAGATAAATACAACTTAAGAGTACTAGGAACACCAATAGAAGCCATTGAGGCAACTGAAGACCGTGATTTGTTTGTTAAAGCAATGGAAGAATCTGAAGTAAAAGTTTGTAAAAGCCAAGCTGTAAGTTCATACACAGATGCATTGAAAGCAGTTGAAGATATTGGATTTCCCTGCATGCTGCGGGTAGCTTATACATTAGGTGGAAGAGGATCTGGTATAGTTAACAACATGAAAGAATTTGAAAGGATGGCAAAGAAAGGTTTAGCCCAATCAAGAATTAACCAAATTCTTATAGAAGAAAGCATCTGGGGATGGAAAGAAATTGAATATGAGGTGGTAAGAGATTCTGACGATAATTGTTTTATTAACTGTAATATGGAAAATTTTGATCCAGTTGGCTTACACACAGGGGAATCATTAGTAATAAGTCCTAGTCAGACACTTACCAATGAAGAGTACCAAATGCTTCGTTCGGCTTCTATAAGAGTAATTCGAAACCTTGGTATTATTGGTGAATGTAATATTCAATATGGATTAGATCCTTTTTCAAAAGAATTTCGGGCAATTGAAGTAAATGCTCGGCTTTCCAGATCATCAGCGCTAGCGTCTAAGGCAACAGGATATCCTTTAGCTTATATAGCAGCAAAACTTGCAATAGGGTATACCTTACCTGAATTAAAAAACAAAATTACTGGAATTACCACCGCATGTTTCGAACCTGCATTAGATTATTTAGTTCTTAAATTCCCACGATGGGATCTTACAAAATTTCAAAAAGTCGATCGGAGATTAGGTTCTCAGATGAAAAGTGTAGGGGAAGTAATGGCAATTGGTAGAACATTCGAAGAAGTACTACAAAAAGCCATAAGAATGCTAGATATTGGGATGAAAGGATTTGT
>JAEOSP010000228.1 GCA_016840305.1 Candidatus Hodarchaeota archaeon | reverse complement strand
TGATTTATGATTTTCTGAATCTCTTGCGTGCACCTTTCTTCTTTGATTAATTCTTTTTTGTCACGGGTTATTTTACGGAGGCTTGGGATCTTCGAGAAATAGTACCGACTATCTCTTTCGTTTAGATACCATAATATTCCTTGGGATCCGGTTAGTCTTGACTTGAGTATCTCAGTTATAAGCGCGGGCATTGTTTCTGGGCGCATAGTGGCCATTTTGATGTACGGAATGTTTATTCCTTTTTCTGATTCTTCTGCAGTAAAAGAATGCAAAAATATTGTGGTTGCAATTCTTTCAGCGAGTTGTTTCCACTGGAGGTTTTCGTTGTCAAGTATCTGAGACTTTGCTTGGTGACCTGCAATATCTGATCCAATAATGCTTTCATATTCGTATCCTATGTGATTAAGAAATTCTCTACGGATTCCAGTATGGTTAAGATTAATATCACACGGTAAAATCAAATCAATATTTTTTTGGCGAGTGTATAGATCTCCTATAACGTTTGCAAGTAGTCTTAGCACTCCTCGGGTTCTTTGAAATGAAGGAAAAGTCCCCCATTTTTCGTAGAGCAGATCAAGGGTATCCGGATGTAGAGGATAAGCGAGTTTCATTTTCCTTAGGAAATCAAGTTCCCGAGCTTTTGCTGGGATATCTTGCTTGTTTTTTTGGTAAAGTTCAAAATATCTATGTATTATCTCGTCTTTCACTGACGGATCTTTTTCCTTATCGAAAAGTCTTTTTCTAATTATAGAGTATATTTCATCTCCTTTTACAGGTGTTTCAATTGTTTCTACCCTACCGAAAATTTTTTTTAATCTAGCTAATCCTTGCTCTTTTTCACCAGTAAAATCTTCAAGTACACTTGATGGAAGCGTCACAATAAACATTCCACGATCAATGGAAGCAACGGTTTCAGTTAGCTCTTGGAGGAATGCGTATGTCTGACCTCCGAGGTTTCCTTTCAAACTCTTGGCATCTAAAGCTTTAGTGATATACTCAAGAATCTCATCGAAAAGAATTACGAAGGGCTGTTTGTGTTTTAAAAATTGTTTAAGTTTTTCCTTTCCCGGTGAAATTCGTTGTTTATCGTTTTCCTCAAATTCTAAATAGCCTTCCTTTCCACCAAGCTGGTAAGCTAGCTCACCCCAAAGGGTGTTTAATATAACACCATCAGTTTTTCTTCCTTCTACAGGATTAAGATGTGTACCCACTACTACCGATAATGAGCATTCTATAGGTTTACAATCTTTGGGTAAAAATTTACTGATTTGTTCATTGTTTTTAATATAATGGTAAATTGAAATGAGTGCGTGAGTTTTTCCTCCTCCGAAAGGAGTTTGGATTTCTATTACAGCAGGACCTTCACCCTTTGAAAGCTTTTTGCTAACCTGTTGAAGTAAATTTGTTATACCCGAAGTAAAATAGGTGTTTCTTGCAAAAGTATATGGTTCATTGTAGTCGGGATGAGCATTTTGTGACGCAACATCAGCTAAATCCGCTGCAAAAACACTTTCGCTGAATCTTTGTTTCTTAATATCCTGATGAGGATCTATTATGTCAAACCAATTTTCCATTTCTAGTTATCCCCTGTGAATTGTTCAAGCCCCTTTTGTTTGATACGTTCAATTTTCCTTTCAGCATATCTCTCTTTTCCAATTATAAGCCCTTCTAGCAACTGTTTCTCTTTATTACCCGCCAAAAGACTTTCAGCTACTGCTTGACAGAACTGCCAAAAATCACTACTTTGTCCATATCCAGTAGTTGAAAGTAATTCTTTTATTTCCTCGGTTTTTCCTTTTTCCCATAATAATGTAGATTTATGCATCACATCCACCATTGATGCAATACGATTAACCTCACCACGTTCTTTTGAATCTAATATTTTTATATAATTCTTGGTTTTTTTAACGAAAGATCCCTTGCTCCACAACTTTTCTAAGTCGACACCTATAGCAGCTGCAAGTTTCTGGGCAGCATCAAATTCAACACTATTATTGAGATAGGTCCATCTATAGGCAAGGTAAAACTGTGATTCTTTGTCAATTCTAGATGGTGAGGCATTTTTTAGTAGTCGGTTTATAACGAATTCTGAGACTACAGATCGGATAAAGCCGAGAAGTTCCAGCGTAGATATTTGTTTTCCTGAATACGTTTCTACTTTTTGATATTTACTAAAAACTTCCAGACCTGGACCAATAGCAGATATGAAAAAATCTCCTCCTGCAAGTTCTTGATTCCAAAACTGTTGAAGTTTTTCTTCAACTTTATTTTTTATTTCAGTTTGTATCTCGTTATAGAATCCAATTTCCTTTCGTTTCACCTTTCGACATGTCATGTATATTGAAGAAGCGAGAGAAGCTGAACTTTTTGCTCTTAATCGTGTTTTCATTTCGGTGTGGATTGGCCATGATGAAGTAACAACAAACTTTGACTTTATTAATGCATTAAGTAGAGATTCCCATCCTTCAGTTGTCTTATATGCATAAACAATAATTGCAATTCCATCTTCTTTTAATATTCTATACATTTCATTGAAGGAATTTTCCAGTGTCTTCTCAAAATGAGTTTTATCTTTGATGTTGAGGTTATTTGTGTCAATATTAGTTACTCTTCTTAATAGTGAGTCGTCTCGTATACATTCTTTTGCTGATGGAGTAACTACTGTATTAAATTGTAAGGGGAACAAATCACCAATAGATCGCTTTAACCACACATAAAAAAAGTCAGATAAATTTGAGTATGGAATGTTGTCATAATATGGCGGGTCAGTAAAAACTGCATCAAAAAAATTATCAGCATAAGGTAAGTCACAAGCTGGTTTCATCGTTATTTTTGTACATATATTTTTTATTATTGATGTATTTTTTATGAATTTAATTACCCAATTTGTGTTTGATTTCCAAGAACCATTTCTATCGGAAAATGGATTTAATTCTACATAATCAGAAGTCATACTTATTGCGGCTCTACCGAATACATGTGTTAGTCCAGAACGACCAACGTCCCAAACTACTACATTGCTATTCTTATCTACTAATCTATCTAAAATAATAGCCAAATAACACATTACTGCTTTTGATAATTCATCATCATCAATGTTTGGAATATTCAACGATCTACAATCTTTCAATATTTTT
>JAEOSP010000227.1 GCA_016840305.1 Candidatus Hodarchaeota archaeon | reverse complement strand
TGGAATGAGTTATCTCCAACCCAATTGGAATCTGTATGCTCGAAATTCACTTACTCCCATCATTCCGGCCCATTATTTCTTTACTGTCTGGAGAAATTATTTATTTTTACTATATCAGCTTTCCATTTCTGGTGACTCGCTACTAGAGATTGGATCGTCAACAGGTCAAATATCTTTACGTTTAGCAAAAAAATATCAATTAAACCCAACATTGGTCGATACATCAACTAGTGCACTTGGATATGCGTGCCAATTGTACCGTTCAAAAGGAATTAATCCGATTGTTGAACAAAAAAACGTTTTAACATTTAATCTATCGAAAAAATTTGATTTTGTACATTCTCATGGACTTTTGGAACACTTCACTGGAAAAGAACGTCAGAAAGCTTTTTTAAATCATCTAAAGCACGTTCGTTCTGGAGGTTGGTTAATTTGCTGGGTTCCAACACCTGACATTCTATATAGCCTCAATCGTTGGTATTTAGAAAAGACAGGGCAATGGATCTTTGGGTTTGAGCAACCACTCACCCTGAAGGAGTTTTTACATCTTTTTCGGAATAAATCCTTAAAAGTTCACAGAATTCGACATGTTCCAGGTTGGCTAGGAATTGCAGCTCAACGTATTGAGTAGATGATTTCCTAGAAAGTTTAAAACCCTAGTATTCCTTTTAGAAAGATAACGAAGACAAAAACCTGAGCGATTGTAATTGTAAAACCCTCGTAGATATCCAATCTTTGGTCATCTGTCATAGAGGACTTAATCATAAATAGGAGTAACCAAGCGAATCCAAATTGAACCAAAAGAAAGGGAATGGGAATTTCTCCTTCAACATAGTGTATTAATGGTATCCCTTGGTCGCTGTTACCTTCTATTTTGAATAAAGCACCAATGTACGAAAAAAGTGAAACTAATCCAGTCATCAATAGCAAATTCTGCATGCTCCCAGCTATTAGATTTCCCAGTCCTAATTCAATACCTCCCTCTTTTTTCATGGCTAGTAAGGCGATTGCATGTTCAGGTATTGATGCTGCCGCTCCGATGAAGAATGCAAGCTGAAATTCATTCAAAACAAATCCAACTTCGTGAGATTGTTCTAAAAATAACTCAACTGATGAAGAAATCATTTCTCCAGCAAAAAATATCATTCCAAAACCTAATATTAATATAAAGATTAAAAATGAGCGAGTACCTGAAACATGGCTTTCAGATAATTTTTTAATCGTCTCAGGGCTTCTATTTTTTAAATTATGACGAATTATAAAGAAAAGATAGAATAAATATACAGTCACCATGATTACATTCGCTTCATATGGAAGATAAGGAATGGTAGGAATATTATTTGTAGCAATCTCGAATATTTCAATACAGAATAGCACGATACCGTAAACAAATATTGAACCAACAATTACGATTGCTACTCGTACGATTGGTACTTCAATTTCTATGACTTCCTGAGGTATCGTAATTGGTTTCTTTCGGTAATAATTTCCTAACATTACCAAGACACCTAACATCAATATATTAAAGCCAGTGGCGATTATTATAAATGCAATAGCAAATTCTACTTGCCCATTTAATATTGCAAATCCACCAATTACTAATTCAGGTGAATTACTTGCTAAGGAGGACAAAACGCCAGAAACATAAGGGGTCAATCCAAGTTTTTTTCCTAAAACATCAACTCCTTCCACTGCCTTTTCAGAGGCTAGAATTGCAATTATTAATCCGATAATCATGAACCCTATCAACAGGGAGGTCGATAAAGTTTCCTTAGCTAGCCAGAAAAAGATTATTAGAATAGTAAAAGAAGAAAAAATAATTTTATCCCGATTTCTGAAGTTCATTGCCTCACCTGTTTAATATCAATTGAATTAATCCAGAGCTTTTCTTGAATTATTAATTTTTTTCAGATTGGCAAGATAACTATAAGTAATAGGTAAACATATTGGCACGACTATCAATCCTCAAAATGGTATCATTTCAATATAAATGTGATCGTTATGCGTATGGAAGATGAAACAGCAATTATTACTGGCTCCACAAGTGGAATTGGTAAAAAAATCGCAGAAATTTTTCTTAAAGAAGGGTGTAAGGTTGCTATTTGTTCAAGAAATGAGATTAAAGTTAAGGAAACTGTTTCTGAATTTAAAATAACATATCAAGATTCAGTGATAGGAATGGCATGTGATGTTTCTGACATAGAATCAGTAAAAAATGTAGTTGAGAAAACGATTAAGGAATTCGGTTCTATTCGGATTTTAGTTGCTAATGCAGGATTAAATACTATTTATGGCCCTTTAGAATATTTGAGTCCATCACAAGTTACCTCTAATGCTCAAACTATACTTGGTACAAATCTGATTGGCACAATCAACTCTATTACAACAGTTCTCCCTTATATGATCACTCAAAAATACGGAAGAATTATCACACTTGCAGGGGCTGGAGCTGATAGACCAATGGCTAACATGACATTATATTCTGCTTCTAAGGGAGGTGTCGTATCATTTTCGAAGTGTTTGGCTGAAGAATTGAAATATTCGAATGATAATATTAAAATCAACATCTTTCAACCTGGTATGATTGAAACGAACCTTGGTAAGAATACAAAAGTAGTTGATGGATGGAAAGATAATGAGGAATTCAGAAACGACACCGCGGAAGCTCATCGGTATCTTGGTGCCAATATTGACGAAAGTTGTTCAAAAGTCATTCCCTTTGTTCTACCTACATGTAAAGCAAATGGCAAATCTTTTAGAGGTTATTCCTTAATTAAAATAATTCGGGGAGGTAGAAAACTCCAAAAAGAGCAAAATAAAAGAAAAAAAACCTCCACAGAGCTGGGAACTTGATTTAAACCCAGAAATTTCTATTATTCAAGAATTTCCCAAGGTAAACCAAACCAAGCATAATCGGTACCTCCCAGAATAATCCCATTGTTGTACCAAGAGCAGCGATTGAACCAACACCATAAATTGCGACAGCAGTCGCGATTGCAATCTCAAAATGACTCGAAGATCCAATAATGACAGTTATAATTGCTTCACGGTAATGCAAACCTGCTAACCATGTTAAAATTATATTAAAACCTACAACAATCGCAAAACCTAGAAGTAAAGGTATAGAAATCAGAATTAGTTTATCGGGGTTTTGCAAAAGGACTTCACCATTTAAGGAAAATAAGACAATTAGTGTCACTAAAAGTGCAATTACACCTACTTTTCCCACTAATGGTCTATAGGTAGCACTAAACCATTCTTCACCTTTTTGATTCACCAGTATACGCTTGCTAATTACACCTAGAATCAATGGTAATCCAATAAAGATCAATGCAGAAGCTAGAAGAAGTACTTTATCTATTGAAATACTTTGAATTCCTACAAGAATCCCCACTATCGGAGCATACAGGAATAAAATGGTAAAAGTGTTTATACTGGTCGTTATTACGTTTTGTTCCTGATTACCTCCAGCTAACATACCCCAAACAATAACCATAGCGGTACATGGGCTAGAACTTAGCAGAATTACCGCAACAATTAGTTGTTCATTTCCAGACAAGAAAATTGATGCTAATACAGCCCCTACTATAGGTGCGATTAGCCAATTAGAAAATAGAGTTAATATGATAGGCTTTGGCGCCCTGGTTAGTTTCTTTATTTCTGAGGCTTTTAAATTAAGCATTGCAGGATACATCATTAAGAATAAACATATACCTATAGGTATAGATATTCCACTAATTTGCCATGAATCAATTGTCTCACTTATTGTGGGCACTATTTGGGATAATATTATACCAATTAGCATACAGACAACCACCCACAGAGCTAAGAACTTCTCAAAAACCCCAAGACCCTTATCCTTATCGATGTTCTTTTCTTCAAGCTTAAATACATTTGACATTAGTTTAATCCTCAAATTCACAATAGTTTTTATGTTAACACTTAAAGAGTAACCTTTTTTACCATAAACGACAACCATAACGTTTATCAGTTTCTAGGAGGTGGATTAAATCCTTAAAATTGGAAATATAAACATATCGATATATCGAAGAACTTCGAAACGCTTAAAAACATCTATTTGATTCGTCTCTCAATAATCGGTTTAGAAAGCAACTTAAACAATCTAATTTAGAGAATTACGAAATAGAAATATCACTGGAGCATATCCAAGGTTTATAAAATTATTACCACACACATTGTTAAATGAACAAACGGAAAAGAACGAGGTGATTGGAATTGAGTGATCCAGAGCTGATTAGAAAGTTATCGGAAATGCAAGATAATAAGTTGACTCAATGGGAATCTATTCCTTCTAGAATTGATGATTTGAAACATATTCAGAAGAAGATAAATAGTATGACCACTGATGTAAAATATATTCATTTTAAGAGAGTTATTAAAGCTTTAAATCATTCTGCAAGGGTTAAAATATTGATAGCAATTAAAAATGGAGCCATTTGCCCATGTGAGCTTGAATTTTTAACAGACTTAGCTCAAGCAACAGTTTCACATCATCTTACAATCCTAGAAGACGCAAATTTAATTAAAAGAAACAGAAAAGGTAAGTGGATAATTATTGAATCTTCGGAGAAGGTTCTCCTAGACAGCATTATTCCGTTTTAGCTTCCTGAAATTCGGGAAAAATTGACGGCTCATTATCAGGATCGAAATTAAAAATTGTTTCAGGATCAAGAATTCGAGCTACTCGACCAGTTTTCCCATGAATAGAGGTGGGCATACGGAGTAATCGCCTTAAATCAATAGAAACTTTATGATCAATACGTGGGGCCCATCGTCGTAGTATTTCATCATATTTATTAACTCTACCTATCCTATAATTAAAATCTTTAGCAAGATTATCATCAACCCGACCTTCCTGATGTTTTAGTTGCTTGATAATACCACTTGCAGCACTAGCACTAAGTCCAAGCTCAATTAAATCTTTTCTACGGATATTTTTAAGGTAGTACTCAAACACAGTGGATTCAATACGTTTTCTAAAGTCTGCACTCAATTTACTACGATCTTGGACACGAGCAGTTTCATCATCTCCTCGTACAACCGACAAGTAATCTATAATTGATTGGCGCTGTTCACGATCTAGGTCAAAACCTACTGAATCCAGTACCCAAGCATGCACACCACGACGACCAGAAAATAACCACACTATTTCATTCATTCCGAAATCTCGGCGAAGAGTTTCATCTATCATGATAATAGACACATTTATTAGTTGCCAACATCTAATACACACTTGACCCGCACCTGTACAATCGCACACATACTTCCGAACTGCATCATAATCAGTTAAATCTATATCAAAAACGAGTTCGTGTCCTTTCCATTCTAGTTTGTGAATCGGTGTTTCACGGGTTGGAGGTTCATCATAAACCGCTCCAATATATGCATCCGTTGGACATCTGTCAATCATGAAATTCTGTAATTCTTTAGGTTCTTCAAATGAATAATTACGATAAAACTTCCCGTTTAAACTAACAAAACCAAACTCTCTCGTAGAAAAAGTCTCGAAATCAATCACTCGTTTAAGATTATTGACATCAAATCGGGAAACATAATAGTCCTTTAGAGCCTCCCGTTTGTTTCTCTGGCTCATTTTTTTTCAGCCTCTTGTTCTACAGGCTTATCCTGAGGTTGTTGTTGAATTGAAAGTTTCTCTAACTTCATAGCAACGCGAGTCCATTGTAGAGGATGGACAATTTTACGATATAACGGTCTTCCATAAATCAATCGGAAATATTGAGTGCAGACATTTGTAGGATTATTCGTACTTTTTGAAATTATTGAATTTATCTGAGTATCTTTTAATACTAACCTTTTTTTCTCAGTATAATAGTTAGCTCTTAGAAAATCTCCAAGAGTTGCTGGTTCGAGGTCATCAAAGGGACAAAAATAGCTAGTCGCTATTGTTGAACATTTTGGAACATTATAATCTTTCTTTCCTCCTTCCAAGCCATACAAATGACGAATTTGATAACCTGAAGTACGAGTAAACTCTGAAAAAGACTGTCCAACATTATCAACTGATTTTTCATACCAGAAATGCAATTGATCATCGACATGCATACCAATTTTTTTTAGAAAATATCCTAATTGCAACCTTTGAGCATGTATTAAACGACCTGTTTTTTGAAATTCAAAATATACCTGCAACATACAAGGAGGAAATACTTCAGGATGAAGAAAAAGATCTTGTCCTTCAAGATCCCCTCCACTAAATCTTGAACGTATTTGAACATGTTTTGATAAATCTCGCTCCAATTCTTGAACCAAATTATCAATCTCTTCCCTCAAACCCAATAAATCCTGCGCTTTAATTATTTCTGCCAATAATTTTCTTTCAAATGCCTTTTTTAATGCTCCTCGAAATGAAAGTTCATTAGAAACAACCCATCCCTTCCTTAAATACCCTTTTCTGTTTGTAACCATCCAAGAAACTTGTGTGAAATGTACACAAATCAGAAAATCTCCTTTCGACCCCCTCCGACCTGAATGATATTGCTGATATAGATCTGCTAGATATTCATTCTGTGATTCGTCCATTTTATCCTTAAATTCTTCATACCTAAGAACATTGTCTTCCCCAAAGACCAAACGGAAAATCTCAATCTTTTGATCAACAGAATCTGTTCGATCAAAATAAAGGCGTTCGAAAAGATCTCCCTCTGATTCAATCAACCAAGATTCCAGACGACTATTTGTTGCAGCTACTAACCGTAGAAGATAAGCACCTAAAAAATACCTCTCATATATTTGGTCTAAATCTTCTACATAGGAGGGAAAGTTATCACGAACTACTTGTGAAGGGTTGTGAGGTAGGTGTTCTAGCATTTTGACTCTTTCCCAAGCATATTTCTTCCAATCAGATAATTCAATATCTAGATTTGGGGGATCTTGAAGTAGAAACCACTTGGGGAGAGCCATGCTTATATTCACAGTCCGAATAAATTTGATTTATTCATTGATAATAGGATAATATCCGTTAATCACTCACTAAGAACAAAAGATCAGTGTTTTTTATTAGAGTACCGATATTGAATGAATGTGTCCCCCTTATGTGCTTCTCCTGAAAATTTCCACATAAAACTTTCTAGAATTTTGCTATGTTTTTTTCTATAAATGAAGCAAATCCTCGTTCACATAGGATAATTCACCTGGAGGGTGCTCCCCATTCTCGTGCAATGCTTGGTTATCAATTAATGAGCGTAGAATCCTGAGTTCCTTTTTATCGGTCTTCTTATACATGCGAGGAATCCATATTTTCATCCCTAACTGTATTGCTGCATACATATAAGGGATTGCAGCTTTTACAAGAATTTTTGAAAACATAGGCGTTCGAAAATACAATTTATCATAAACTGGATCTAATATTTTCTGTGGAGCATCAGGATTTAGGTGCCGATAAATATCATAGTGAATATTAAACTGTAAACTCACATAGAGATAATATATCCATTGCTCCCAAGTGTAGAAGGTTGAACCTGTTCCTTTAGTCCGAATTTGGTAGTTTTTTGGCGATTTTTTCACTTTACGGAGATATTCCAATATCTCCTCCTCAGTCGTACCTTCAGTATATGTATAACAACGGCCTATCATTTTAGGTTGATGACTATCTCCACCTGCAATACCAGGTATTCCTAAATCTCTAGAAATGATTTGAGCTAAATAATTGTGCCTTTTTGGTTGCAAACCATTTATGATTTCGACCATACGAAAACGTTTCAGCACAGAAAGATTGATTTTATGAGTTTTTGAATCATAACCACCTGCAGGAGCAGATTGAGAGAGATCGAATGGATGTGCTAATACATAAACTGCATTATTATCATCTAGATAATCGAAGAATTCAGGAAGCGGTTTAAACCTAATTTCCCAAGGAATTTTCCTTAAGCCATAAACCAATACATGCGCCCATACTTTTCGCTCTTGGTTAAATTTTGACACTTCTTGACCAACAATAGGCACAATATCGCCAAATTTCGAAGCGTAATGCAAAAATGGTTTAATTCCATTCATGTTATCATGATCAGTTAGAGCTATCGCCCCTAACTTGCGACGGCGAGCAACTTTCACTAGTAATTTAGGAGAAATTGCCGAATCTTGAAAAAAATGTATTCCCTTCATTCTAGGAATTCGTAAGAGTGAGTAATAAGTATGGGAATGAAAATCTACTTTTGTTAAGTCACTCACGAATCTTTTCACCTGTAATAAGGGGCCTTGTGTGCCTTTTTCCCCAAACCCTCGGTGACAATTACTCCCTTTATGGTTATACCGCATGAAAGGTATTTCCATAAGTTTTCAGGACACAAATGAATATCAATTTTTCACGTTAAGTGATTTATCATTTTCCGTTTTCAATTCCTGTTTTGATTGAATTGCTTGTGTTGGATGCGAGTTTTCCCTATTATATATACAACTAAACCTACGATGATAAGAAAATAGAATTTTATTAATTGTACAAGTATTGCTCCTGAAAGTGCAATATCTGTACTAATACCTAATCCCACCTCAATAAATACTGACAAAGTAATTTCCTTCAATCCTGCCATTCCAGGAATACCCAGAGGAATTAGGTCAACAGTCCCTCCTAAAAAATTAACTGCAGCAACTTGATCAAGCGAAATAGGTATACTTACTGATAGAAGAATCAATAATATCGAAATCCAGTGCGCTACTTGAGATAAAAACGCCAACCCTAAAGCAATAAAAGAGATTACTTTATTTCGTGCAAGATATGAAAATTGAATGCTAAAATCATTGACCACTTTATCAGAGGAAGTAGCTGTATTAGTAGCTTGCTTTCCTATCAAAGGAAAATGACCAAAGGCGTTTAAAAGAGAGGAAAGTAATCTTTTGGCTTTATTAGGACTAGTAGCAATGAGTAAAAATAACCCTATTACTAAAAGGGCCAGTATTGAAATTAGTATAACGAAAACGAAGTTAAAATCTCTTGGTAATGGATCATAATTGAGCTGAACCAGTATCTCACTTATGTAGTCAAACATTGAGAAAGCGATAAAGACTGAGATTGGAATAAAGGCGAGAAGTCCTAGCAATTTATGAACCACTACACTAGACAAAATTTCACCTGTTGTTGCGCTACGATTTTCATCTTCATTTACAAATTCTTGTGTTCCCATAATGACTCGCATTATCGCCTCAACAGCACCAGCACTTGGGATTAACAACCCGTAAGAGAAAGAAGATAATTGAATACGATATGTATTAAGTGTAGGAGGTCGAATGGACGATAAGCTCAATAGAAGTTTCCATGTGATTGTATCTAGTAAAACAGCGATAAAGGCAAAACTCGCGCCGATTATTAGTAATACCCAGTTAGCACTAAGAAACGTATCAAATATGTCAAAAATATTAATATCTTCTAAAATAAAATATAATAATAGTACAACCGCAGCAAATCCAAGTAGAATTGTTGTTTTTTTATCAAAAACTTTGCGTAAAGAGATTCTTTCTTCACTAAATTCCATTCCTGTTTCATTTTCCATATTTCTGACACTATTCTAAAGAAAAAGGCACTTACTATTTATTATTTTACAGACCAAAATGAACATTAATGGAGAAATAATAGCTATAGAAAATAATAGGTGAATAAAGCAATCTCATAGGATTATAGTACTAGTAGTAGACGAAAAAACCTCTTGATGTCAGAATAACAGGAATTAACCAACTTTTATCTGGATCATGGAGACTAGTATTTTTATAAGAAGAAAAGTATCCAAAACAATCAGTATTACTATGGGCTGGTAGCTGGTGCCAGTAAGGATGGTCAGGGATGTTCCGTACACGAGGATACAAGTACGAATTGCGTATAAATAACAAAGAACGAACGCTACTAGCTAAATGTGCGGGTATATCGCGATTTGCCTGGAACTGGAGATTAGACGCGCGAAAAACGCGTTATCAAAAACAAATAGGCGATGCGTGTTATACTAATGCAATGAAACAGCATAAAGAATTAAACCGCTTGAAACATACCGATTTTCCTTGGATGTATGAGGTCTCGAAATGTGTCCCGCAAGAAGCACTACGTGATTTAGACCGTGCTTATCAAAATTTCTTCACCAATCATAGTAAAAGAAAAAGGAAGCAAACCACCCGTTATGTAGGATTTCCTAAATTCAAGAAAAAAGGCAAGTGTAAAGACAGCTTTCGATTAACAGGAACGATTTATGTTTTTCGAAAGGCAAAACTTGTCCAATTACCTCGTTTGGGTAAATTACGTTTAAAAGAAAAGCCAAATTTACGTCCATCCTCACGGATAATGAGTGCTACAGTTTCTCGGACTGCTGATCGCTGGTATGTTGCTCTTACGGTGGAAGAAGAACAGCTTGATTGTAAGCAAA
This sequence comes from Candidatus Hodarchaeota archaeon, assembly GCA_016840305.1. The sequence continues at coordinate 21,085 of JAEOSP010000227.1, read as the reverse complement.
ACGAGGGGCCAATTGTTGCTCTGGATAAAGGATTATCCGTTTTTGCAACCTTATCTTCTGGAATACCCATTGTACGACCCAAATTTCTACTTCGTCAAGCAAGGAAACAACGTCAGTTATCGAAAGCTCATTCTCGTAAACAAAAAGGATCAAATAATAAACGAAAGTCAGCCCTCCGTTTAGCACGATTCTATCGTCGAGTTGCAAATCAAAGGCATAATTTTTTACATCAAACCTCAAATTATCTAGCTAAAAACCACAGCGTGATAGTTACGGAGGATTTACATGTCAAAGGATTAATGCAAAATAAAAAACTGAGTAAATATTAGGCTGATCTTTCACATGGTATGTTTCAGCGTTTAATGGAATACAAGGCACCTTTATATGGTTCGACGGTAATTAAGATCGATCGCTGGTTTCCCTCATCAAAATTATGCTCGAATTGCCTTTATTACCATCGTGGTCTTTTGTTAGCTGATCGTGTCTTTCATTGCCCGTTATGTGGGCTGATATTAGATCGTGATCAAAATGCCGCGTTCAATATTGCCGCTTATTATACTATCTATCAGTTACTAATATTCCCGGTCGCCGAGAGTTCCGCGGAGACCTTAAACGCCTGTGGAGAGGCTGTAAGACCTGCACTTAAGCAGGCTCGCGTCGTTGAATCAGGAAGTACAGCTCCATCGACTGATTGTAATAATCCTTTTTGATTATTCCTTGTTGTCCCATTTGGGTAAGTCTTTCAGAACGGCGTGATATTATTAAATTGGCTTTACTTTCGAACAAGATGAGTGTTATGGATCTATCTGAATTAATTTTTACTTCTTTAGGGCCAATTCTCTATAATTTAATTTTCCTAGCTCTTTGGCTTCTCTGGGTTGAATATCACTATAAAAAAGACGAAAGTAGAGTAAGAAAATTATTCAAATCGTATTTATCGAAAGATTCCACCTTTTACCTAGCCACAGGGTTAACCATAGTGTTATTTTTATTTTTATTGTTTTCTTATGCAATTTTTAATACTGATGTTGATGATGCAATTACTTCAGGAGTTGAAGCCTTCTTAAAAGGACACAATCCGTACCAAGAAAATGTAGTAATCCATCATTTACCATCAGGTATCACTCTAGGTTTATATCATTATTTTCCTTCTGATTTAATCAGTTATAGTATGTTCTATTTATTGGGGGGAGAGTTTTTTCTTCCTTTTTTGGATACATATTGGTTTGTACCTTATCATTTTCTGCTTATGATACCTGGCTATTGGCTTACTTACAAAATTGTACATTGGCCCCATCGTAGGCTCCTTCCCTTCTATTTATTGCTTCTTACACCGTTTCTCTTCACAAATTCTATGCTGATGTGGTTCTTCTTCATGATAGGTTACTACTGCTATGAAGAAAAAGGATATCATAACATTGGAATGATTTTTTATGTTCTAGCGGCCTCTGTAAAGTATTTAGTTGGTTTAATCATTGTATTCTACTTCCTCCGAACCATGAATGGTCTTATTCAACAGTGGAAGAATAAAAATTCCATTCAATCAATAATGAATGAGTTAAGTCCGTATATTAGCGGGAGTTTAGTTTTAACAATGGTTTCTTTACCATTCGGCCTGATAGATGTCATAGTAGCTGTTTTTCTTTATCAGGGTGATCCTGCATATAGAGATGATGTAGCTCAATCAGTTGGTCCTTTACTAACTGAGATTCTGAAAATTGTCCAGCTCGAAGCTTTCTACATTCTAAGTGCGACAATGATATTACTTATCGCGTTATTTATAATTAGAAATCATACCACATATGAGAAAATCATTCACATTTCATTTCTCGTTATGTTCATCCTCCCTTTTTATGGAACAGAGTTATTTATTACCCTTCCCTTCTATTGGTGGTTTAAAGAAGTTTTAGAAGAATTTCCTATAAGAAATATCGGTTTGTAAGAATGAAACAACCCCTTCTCGATATGAAGAATAAGAAAGAGTCTATTGTCGAATTTTATCAGCAATTGTTGTTATTAAGGATATACTACGGACAGAGAAACGTTCATCAACATATAAAATCCTAACATGCTTTTTCTCGGGATGATCAAGTCCATGAACATCTACAACTTGGCATACACCAGAAATTGATGATTTGTAGTCATTTTTATTCATTTTCAAAGGAATGGCTTTTTTACAGATTGTACATGGTTCACAGTGCAAATCTACTACGTCGCCTTTGGGTGTCATTGTTAGTATAACCTCGAAGATATTGTGAAGAAAACACATCAAAACCCTCTCTTAAACCTTTGCCATTAGTTGGGAAAAATACGTTAAACCTACCAGAGTAGTGCCAGATTTAGCTTAAAAAAAAATGAATCAAACTAAAAATAACTCCCCAGTTATTACCTTTAAAAAGAGTAACATTTTTTTCTTCATTGACATTTTGGGCTCCATTAGAGATTGTTTTTATTTACTGGAAGGAGAAATTGCACAAAACTTGGCTTTGTGATTTGAGGGATTAAAATTAGGAGAGTTATTTCAGTTTCATTAATCCTTAGATGATATAAGACATGAGTAAATTTTCTGATCAAAAAAAATCGTTAAATTTTCCGAGTTATGATGGATATATCACACACACCCTATCCAGCAGGACAGAACCAGTAGAACTTGAACCGTCCTTTAGGACTACTTAAAATAATTCTTCATCTAATATCGCAACACCAATACCTTGCACTTTTTAGGGGTCTTTCTTGTCTTGTTTTTGACGGGTAACTCGTCTAACGTAGTTACAAGTGAATCAGACAAAATTTATTGGAATAGTATTTTTCATTACTTTTGTTGAAGCGAATGATGTGGGAGGTTATTTAAGGTTGTAAGAGAAAGACGTAGGTGACTACGAGGAATTTAGCTTTGTCGGATAAAAATGACCATGTGGTTGAAACACCTTGGGGAAAATTAGTGACTGCAAAGGGATTAAATATCCTGTTGAGCAGCTTCACAAATGACATCAATCGTTTGCATAGTGCATTCGGGAAATTAGATGCGAGATTGAATGAACTAGAAAATGCCCTAACCAACGCTAAAACTAATTCTACTGATGCACTTCTTAATTCTACATTCATAAGTGTTGAAAAAGAAATCCAACAAATAAAAATGGAACAATCACGTTTTGCTGAACATATGAAAAAGACTCTGGAGCTCTTTTATTCAAAATTAGAACAAGTTACTCAATAGTGACGTTCCCTGACTGATGTAAGGTCATATGTATTCGTTTCGCTAGTATCGGTCCAATACTGGGTACAGAGGTCAATTCATCAATATCTGCGTCCATAAGTTTTTCTATCGACTCGAAAGTATTCAATATATTTCTAGCTTTAGTTAAATTAATTCCCGGAATAGCCGCAAGCATAAATAGCTGAATTGTTTCAATTTTTTGTTCTTTCTTGGTGTAACTTGGAATTTGGAGTTTTGAGAATCCTTTTTCTTGCTCTCGCTTTGCTAACTGGAATATCAAATATGCAGATTCATTTTCATTCTGAGTGATAACTAAAGGTATTTGAAAATCCAGCAAAATGGAACTAATAGCACCCATAAGACTATTAGGCTGAATTTGAGTCTTTTCAGAATTAGAGTCATATTCTATAATTAACAGTGGGGAAGATTGGGATGCTAGCTTTACTAATTGCGATTCTTGATTTGGTGAGGGGGATTGAAAAAGCCGACCATCGAGAATAGACCGAATAAAGTCAGAATATTGCTTATATTCAATTATTAAACGATCAGAAACGATGTAATCGCCAACGTCAAGTTTTTTTGATTTTATATCTGCGCCCAACTCCTTCAATAATTTGGGTAATCGACTAGAGGATTCACGACTATCAATAATGATTGAAGGCTTAAATTTTTGGTCTACCTTTTTCACCTGATTTTTAGGGAAGGAAAAGAAGCCATCAAGCGTGGGATGTTGTTCATTCTTCTTTTTCTGAGTAAGAAGTTCAGGCAACTCATTTTTTAGAAAAGTCTTCATTTTCTTGTCTTTATGCTTGATTGCCCAGTACATTCCCTCATCACGAGTACCTTTTGTTACTAGATGAATAACTTGGGATTTACGTTTTCTTCCTCTCCCTTGTCGTTGTATAGCCCGCACGATAGATGGAACTGAGTCGTAGAAAACAACTAAATCACAGTTTCCAACATCTAGACCTTCTTCTCCCACAGAAGTACTCAAAAGGACCTTGATTTCACCGCTTTTAAACTGTTCAAGTACTTTAATTTGTTCTATCTGAGTTAAACCTTTGTCTGATTTTGAACTGGAATGACCAATAAATACTCCAGTCTCAATTTCGAACTTAATCAGTTCTTCTTGGAGAAATCTAACCGTATCACGGAAATTACTGAAGATAATAACTCGTGAATCAGTATCAGGGTCATCTAACTCCTCTTTGAGTTCAGAAACTAAATATTTTAATTTTGGATGGATGAGCATTTCAGTTTGAATGCTTTTTTCGAGTTTCTGGATCAGAGGTTCTTCAAGAAACAACTTTAAGGCTTTAGATGAACTTCTTTTCTTCCACTTTTGAACTGTCCCCAGAGCTTGAGGGAATCCTTGACTTTCCACAAGTTCTTTGAGATGCTGTACCCTGATCAGATTAGAGCTAGATATGAGTAGCTCACCAAACGAGGAATCTTGTTTTGTAAGCGAAACAACCTGTTGATGGATACCCAGGGCTTCTCTTTTTCCAAGATATTTGGATTTAGCTATACTTGAGATTCGTTCTTTTAATGTAGTAAGAAGATTATCTTGAAATTCCTGCAATGTAGTTAAAATTGTTTTATATAGTTCAGGTAATTCAATCCATACAACTTTTGGCGTATGAATTGAGATATAATCAGCTACATCATAATCTGTGGGGCCAGTGACAGATATTTTAGCTACTCGTAAATTCTCGCATACTTCCAATATTTTCTCTGTATTATTCCCAGGTGTTGCTGTAAATCCAATGATCTGGCATTTCAACTGTTTTACTATTCCAACATAAGCATAATCTCCTGTGGCGCGATGAACTTCATCAATACAAACAATTCCTATATTTTCAACATTGAATCTCTCGTAAAGCAAATCATTCTCGATTGTTTGAGGTGTTCCGACAATTATTTTAGCAGAAGGATACAATATTTCCCGTTTTTCTGGAGGAATCTCACCTGAAACTTCTAATATCATATCTGTTGTAATATTACCAATATATTCACTGAACATTACCTTGATTTGATGAACAAGAGGGCGAGTTGGAGTTAAAATAAGTACTTGCTTAGTAGGCGATTTATTTAAAATATATGCTGCTAGATAAGCCATTATTACAGTTTTACCAAGTCCTGTGGGAAGAACCACCAAGGTGTTTACCGAGGAAGATACACATTCCGAAAAAATTACTTGTTGGTAAATACGCGGCTCAGTATTCTGTAAAATATTATCCATTAAATTTTCACGTGCAAGAAGCTGATTAAAGATTATCTTATTTTGAGGCTTTTTACTCTTGATTCGATCACAAACCTACGTATGGTTAAAAATACTTTTAAAAAGTCCTATTCTAATATAGACCTAAATCATAAGTCTATATTATTGAAGTGAGAAAATGAGTGAAACAAACGAACAACCAGAGGTGGTTGCTCCTAAAGAAAAAACCCGTAAAATTATTGTCGACCTTTGGAGAACAAAGCTCCATGGCGTTACTACAGGTATTAAGCAAACTGAAGAGCATATGGCTAAATCCAGGCAGTTTAATCGTGACATGAAACTATTTGGTGAAGTGTTTGAAGAGAAAAATGGAGAGGAGGAGACGGTAGGCTATCTTGGGTACCGCGAGGGTCTATGGGATGAAGAAAAAGATGAATTAAACAGGAGATTGGTAATTAAATTATTCTCAAAATCCATGTATTACCAGGGAACTATAGAAGAGATGGTAGGGCGAGAATTCACCCGTTCCATATCAGCACGTAAAGATTTCCCAAGTTTTTTTGCAATTGTTGATAACTATGATTATCTTCTATCAGTAAATAAGATTCGAGGAGGATTGTTTGTGCCAGAATGGTTTTCATTCAGGTTGAATTTTGAAGATGAAACTTTTTTACCAATAATCTTGAAACATAAAATCGGTCCAGGAATAGATTATCGAATAGTCAACGGAATAGGCGATAAGGAAATAGGCTTAATCAATGGAAAGAAATTCGATGTTGGTGGAAGGTATGATATTCATATCACGACAACTGATGAACGATTACTTTCGAATACAATGCTCAGAACGATCATTCTTTTCGCATCTACTCTTAAATTCCATAAATCAATCTTTAGGAAAATAAAGAAAGGTACAAAACTAATGAAAAAAGGAAAATGGCAACCAAACCTAGCTAATGAAGAATTGCTTCTACATCGGAATCCACGGGCTATTCTTAGAAAATAGCCTGTCATTCCATTTTTTCGGGAATCTTAATCCTGCTTTTCAGAATAAGACGGAAAAATGTTTTAAAAAAGTTGTATAAAATATAAGTTAATTTTCTGATGATCAATTTTCCTTAAACGGGAATTGATCTTCAACCAAATCTAACAACGCCCAATCCCGAAGTATATCACCCACAGTGCGATTAACATACTTCTTACCATAGTTTAATGCTGACTTTAGTAGATCTGGCATTAAGTCGACATCAATATCCATATGAATCCCCTTTACTTAGTATAAGCCTTATCACCTTATTAAAGGATTCCATATCGGCAGGTATCGGATTCCCAAACCCGATGCAGGGGAGATCGTTTCGCTCTTGCATTATTATACTATGAAGCTCTATAGTAAACGGAACAAAAAACCATAACAACAATGAAACGGAGCAATCAAAATCGAGATTTACTTCTCCATTCTCCTCATCGATTTTTGCTTGAATAAATCAAATTACTGAGAACAGGCAAAGAATTATGAAATTATTAGTAGATGAAGTAAATATGGGTCATAAACGAAAGGAATATAGGGCGTCAGCCATCACAAGGGAGACTAAGCAATGGGAAGTCAAAATGACGGCACTAAAGACCCCTATTGCAAGTGAGATAATAACCTGTTATGGAAGGTTCTCTCTCTGAAAGGTTATTAACTAGCAGTAACCAGAACTACACAGAGAATGCAAGGAAAAAGTATTGTGTCCTCTTCAATGCGAACAGAACAGATTTGGATCAAACCGCATAAAACCTTTTCACGGTTTTGTCATCTATCAAAGAACCTGTACAATGAAAGCAATTACTTGGTTCCTCAGGAGTTCTTTAAAACCAATAAACGTAATAAAAAAATCCACGACTATTTTCACAAAATCAGTAGAAAAATCATTGATTATTGTTTATTAAATGACATTGGAACTGTTGTTATTGGTTATAATCCCGATTGGAAACAAAACTGTCACCTTGGGAGAAGAAATAACCAGAATTTTGTCACCATTCCTTTTTTACAAGCTAATTCAGCAATTAACCTATAAAGCTGAAGCACAGGGAATAGTGGCTATTAAACAAGAAGAAAGCCATTCTAGCAAATGTTCTTTGCTTGATAATGAATCAATCCAACACCATAAGAAATATCTTGGCCGTAGAATTACTAGTGGATTATTCAAATCAAAGAAAGGAGTCATTATTAATGCTGATGTGAATGCTGGCTATAATATCCTTAAAAAAGCATTCCTGAACGCTTTTTCCAGTGAGGAAACCGCTGACAGGATAGAGGATGTAGAGTTACATCCGACACGATAGAAACTAGGTACGGTAACGAGCTAGTTAATGACCTCTTGTGAATATAATTGAATGGAATTTTAGCAATTATAATAACCTCGGCAGGTATCAACAATTAAAACGAATATTTGCCTAAGTTGTGTTGTGATCTCCTCTTTGTGTTTTAGTTAAGAAAAGAAGATTTTTTCTTCTCCTCTCGCAATTCGGCTTTGCATTTATCGAAACCCGGAACTCATGATTTTGATCATTACCCGATGTTAAGGAAATTTCGAACTAAAATGATCTTTGTTCTGATAAAATTCGCGTTTCTTAAATGCTAGAAATGCTTGTTTAGAATTAGGTAAAGAAAAGGATAGTAGGGATCATCTGGGATTGTCTCAATGTTGAGAATCAAAAAGATTAGAAAGCCTAGAGTAAATACAATTGTCCAGTAAATAAGCGTTACAATCATTAGAGGCCTAATTCGACGTAATAAGCTCAATTGTATCTCTCTAAATACTTCTTCTCAATAAAAAGAAATTAGTTCGATGAGGAATCATATTAAAACAAGCTAAAAGAGCTCTTATTAAGTGGAGAACGACCCATGAAGACACGAATAAACACAATTTACCCTAGAGATAAACTAGATGAGCAATCTGTAATCAGCTTTTACTGATAAAAGCCGACTAAAAAGGCATAAACCTATAATTAGTGCGTTAACAGATAAAAAAAATATTTACTCATAATTAAACTATATATACAGTAAAAGAATAAATTAAACTCCGATATCACTAAGATAAGATAGAAAAACAATATACTTACTAAAAAGTAACAAGAGCAGGATCAGTTAATAATTAAAAAGGCGAAAACACGAGGAGGAGGTAAAAAAATGCAACCCAAACGAGAAAGGGGTTTTTAAAGATCTAAAAAAGATCTATTAAAGAAAAGAAAGAAAAATGATTTGTTCGATGTGTCATAATAGCCACAATCAAACTAAATTTACACATATATTATATAAGAATTATAGTTAAATGGGGTAAAATTTCTAAAATCAAATCGTAATTTGATAAATTGTGCTTGATTTGAATTGCTAGAGCTAGCTTTATAACTGATTTGTTCGATTAGTTCGATTAGTTTGAAAATTTAGTTTGAAATCCATTATAACTCCAAAATTCATATCTTGGAATTGTGGGTCATTCTAAAAAAAAACTTGGGTCAATCATTTCTGCTTTGCAGTTTTGATGTCTCCCATTGACTAGTAATCACTAATTGATTTCCGCTATATATATTATATTAGTTTGATAATAAAAAGATTTGATACTCATGACTGAGTTGGCCGAGAAGTTAAAGGAAGCCCTAGAAAAGGGTAGATCTGGTCAGTTTGTCCGCGAGAATCCTTTTGAGCGTCTTGGTTTAAAAGAAAATCCTTTTCGTCCTAAATTTAGTTCTAACAATGAGGATGTTTTCATTGTTCGTGAAGATGTCCTTGTTAATTTAGCTATGCGTATTGGTAATGCCATTCGTTTGTATGAGGATACTCCTTCTACTCCTTTCCGTCATCTTCTTACTCACGGTTTATTTGGCTGTGGTAAGACCTCTACTGCTCTTCATTTTACTGAAGATTGGGCTGATTTCGGTTTCCAAGATTATGAAACTCTTTACACTAATTTATCTGAATGGCAACCCCCTAATGAGTACAATGAGGACTATGGTGCTTCTTCCCAGATTTTATTAACTTATGAACGTTTTCTAGACCAGATTCGTCATGTTTCTAAGCCTCTTATCTTATTTATTGATGATTTAGACTTTACAGTTACTGGTACTCCTGCTATTCCTCGGATTCCAGAGTTTATTGCAGATATTGAAAATCGTGTACCTCACGGAGTTATTATTGTAGGCTTAATTAATAGTTTAACTGCGTCTATTTTATCCGATGCTGATCAGGTTATTAGTAAAGCTACTACTCTTGCTGATATGGCTGAAGCTGAGAATTTTGCCCTAAAAGCTCGTACTTTTTTCAGTGAATTTAACCCGGATCATTTTTTCTTTCCTGTTTTTTCTCGGATCGAAATTAACAATCTTCTCCATAAGCGTTTGAATGTCGTCCGTCGTTCTAGCGAACTTTTCTCTTCTAAAGCCATTGATAGGATAGCTGAATTTAGTATGGGTCTTCCTATTAATGCTCTTGATATTGCTTCTTCCTGCTTAACTGAATTAGTTGCTAATGAATTAGATAAAGCTACTGCTAGTATTGTTACCAAGATTGCTGATCAACTTGGTTATTCTGCTGGTCTTAAGCTTGTTGATTCTATTAGTCAGGATGAAGTTGATGAGAAGAAAGCTCTTTCCCCTCAACGTCGAAAAATCGTTTCCTTTATCCTTGAAAGTCAATATCGTGATCGTTTTTTCTATCCTAAAAAGCATTTGGATGGTCTTCGTAGTTCCGATCTAGCTAAATTTATTGATGTGAATTTATCTACTATGAATTATCATATTAAATTTCTAACAGAAGCACCTAATCGGATTTTAGAAACCAAAACTGATGCTCATGACGCTCGTTCCAAGATTTTCTATGTTGATTGGAAGTCTCCCATTGCGAGTGCTGTTGAAATTCTGACTGTTTATCACAAACTCCAATCTGAGAAGTATAACGTTACTTCCCAGTCTATTCTTCTTCCTAAAAGGGGTTCTGAATAATTATGAAATTAAATCCCACTATCAGTGCCCTTTTTGACTCTGCAGCTGATTTAATTTCCCATAAGAAGGAATGGCGAGATCATAGTTTGAAGTGTGACCCTTGCGATCCTAAGCTTCCTCTACAAAATCCAGAGGCTTTTTATGGAGAACGGGAAGAATATATTCACCTTATCGTTTCCATTGTTGATTTCATTAAAGATTCATCCAATGATCTTCTTTTCTTAAAAGGTCCCCAAGGAATTGGTAAAACTATTTTTGCGAAAATTTTCAATGATTATTGTCAGCAATTGAACTTAACGGCCAATTATCAAGACGCTGCTATTATATTATCTGAGGATCAGTTACAACTCTCTGATTCTTCTCTTACTCTTGTCAAAGATAATGTAGATGTGATAATTGTCGATAATGCTTTTCATTTACATCACACACTTCGTAAGCTTCAATCCTTGAAACTTAACTCCTCTGACTGGATGCCAAAGATTGTAGCAATAATGAATAGTACTGAGTTTGAAATTTATCGACGAGAAAGTATCCACCTCGGAGAAACCGATTACATTAACTACTGCTCTATGCCTATTTTTCAAACCTCTGATATAGTATCACTTCTGAAGAAACGTCTTACTGTATGTTCTTCGGAGCCAGATCTCTCTAATTCAATTCTTGTGAAAATTCCAATGATTGCATCTCTTTCTCATGGTAATCCTGGCTTTGCTCTTCGACTTCTTGGGGAAATGCTTCGTTTTTCCAGTAACCTTGATGATACGATGATTACTTTTGGAATAAGCCGTTCTTATCTACAAGAATTTTCTCCAAGCAAATCACCGATACTTCGAGAAATTCTTATTCGTGAATTGGAGAATGATTATCGTCCAAGCGAAAATATTGGTTATATTATTCATAAAGAACTCACACAGTTAATGAATAAAACAAAAAGTACGATAAGTCATCATTTGAGCGATCTCTTAGCCATGAATCTAATATATGAACAGTCAATATTGAAAGACCGTCGGGAAAAAGCATACAGACCAAACCGAACAATTATTGGATTATTAGAACATTTAGCATTTGAAATTTCACCAAAAGAAACCACTTCTATTACTAATGAAGGTATACATCATGGATAGTAATTTAGAATTATTACCTCTAAAAGAATTAACCACACAGTATTGTCGGGTGCGTGGATTAGTTATTGATCAAAATACATCTCGAACGAGTAATCGCAGATGGGATTTTGTTATTCAAAATGGTGCTGACAATGAGGGTATTGGAATTACCATCAAAGATTGGAGGCGAGCGGTTGGCGTAGATATCATAATTCGTGCAGAAAAATTAATGAAATCTAGTCGCTTCATCACTAAAGTCCTTCTCATTTCCAATCATTTCTCAGATCCAGCACGATCATTGGCTGAAAGAATAGGTATTCTTCTTTTAACAAAAAATGACATAATTGATATCCTATCCTCCGAAATATCTGATGAAACGTATGAAGATCCTCCAGATAATCAAAAGAATGTTGTAATCTACTAAGATAGAATCCTTAAATAATTATCGACGTCGTCGAAATTTGACACCCGTTTCATCAGGTTCCTTTACGTCTGAATCGGGGGTATGAGATTCTGCTAATTTCCTCAACTCTTTGAGTTTTGTCTTTTTTTGTATTATTATTCGCTCTTGACTTATAGTACTTGTACTCTCTTGGTTTAATGCTTTCTGTCTTCGTCTTTGGTTTGAGAATCCCCAAAATAAGACAGATGCTGTGATGATTACTACTCCTCCACCTATAATAGCAAGAGTATCAATTCCCCCAGGATTTCTCCTCGTTGTAGTTGTGGTTGTAGAGGTTGGATCGCTTGTTTCGCCTCCTGAAGCATCATACCAAATTTTATCTAAGGTTATTCGGAAGTAGAGATAGCCCTCGCCATCATAAACATCCTCTGTTTGAAACTCTGTTACCTGATTTTCAGCTAAGCCGATAATTCCTTCTTTAAATCCTAATATTAGTCCAGCATTTGCATCTGGGAATAATGCTAAAATATTACTAGGTACCTCTTGGCCAGTTGTAAGGTAAACGTAATATATGGGATTATCTTCTGCTGGTGGATCAATATATTGAGCTGTATCATACCGTTGGTAGGTAATATCTACTACATCTCCCCAATTAGCTGTGATTACGGCATTCGTGGAGGGGACATTAGAGCCCCAGAAGCTTAACAAAACAAGTAATAAAACGATTTTAGGAAAATTTAGTCGTTTAATATGGAAATAAAGCATATCTAAGGCATTCATCAAAAAATCTTTATCTTTTCCGCTTGTATTTCTTGTGTATTTCTAGGGGAAGTGCTATCTAAGAGGGGAAATTTCAAACATTTTCCTAAATAAACAGACATTGAATAGATCATAGAAGCTTTTTTAATCAATAATGACTAAAACTGTATAAATGATAGTATTTCTTAAATGAATATTACTAATAACAGTTTTAATCATAAGTTTTGTTAAATAAGAGGAATAAAAATGACAGATCATTCATCCGAATTTATCTTAAGAACAGATGCTGATCAAACTGTGTGTGAATGCACTAGTGACATTACTCCCGAATTGATAGTTGTTGGATTTCCAGGTCACGGTTTAGTAGGTAATATTGCAGCCAAGCACATTATTAGTGAACTGAAGTTGGAATGGATTGGATCTATTCGCTCTCCATTAATACCCCCAGTATCTGTATTTATTGATGGTATTTTAGCTTATCCTTATCGAATTTATGGTGGCAAGGATCGGAAAATTGGAATTTTGATTGGAGAATCTCCATGCCCTCCTCAAGCATATTATTACTTGGCGAGGGCGATGATGCATTGGGCCTTACAGAATGGGACAAAACAAGTTATTTGCTTAGATGGTTTTGTATCAGACTCCCCTGATGATAAATCAGATAATGTTTTTCTTGTCTGTGAACCCCAGGTCTATCAGGAGAATGAAGATATTAAAAAACATAATTTCCCAAAACCTCATACAGGATTCATCTCAGGCCTTTCTGGTGCTGTCATGAATGAAGCTTTACTTTCACCTATTGAAGGAATTTCCTTATTGGTACCAATTTCATCCCCTTACCCTGATCCTGGAGGAGCAGCTCGATTAATTGAAGGTGTTAACAAAATAAAAGGTCTTGATATCAATATCTCTAAATTATTGGAAGATGCTGAAAAAATTCAACGTTCCTTCATGGAACTAGCAGAAAAAAACCGTCAGGTATCCCAACAAGACGCTCTAGGTCCGAGTAAGGGGTTATATGTTTAGAATTAGAAAAATAAGCTGATCACATGTTGGTTAAAGTTTGGTAGGTTTCTCCTTCCAATCCACAAATATTTGCCAGTTATCAAAGAATGGTTTAAAGGCATTAACAAGCTTAGGTAGCTTTTTCGGTCTAGTTTTCTTAGTTAACTGCTGTAAATCGGAAAAAGGTAATGATAAAACCCAATTGCTATCTTCCATTGTCAATTTCTCCCTTTTAACAATTCTAAGAAAGATTTTTGATTTTATGATCAGATGATGCTTCTCCATCCTTTCATCTTCATCAGGCAAACGAACAGAAAAAACAAGAAAACTTTCATTGTTTAAAAAAAAGGAGAAATCTACCTTCCAAACGATCTGATCTTCTGTAGGAACTCCTGTACAAACTTTAATATCCGCATATCGGACTATTTCATCAGCTTCAGATCTAATAATCATATCTACTTTACCTTGGTTAGCATAAGGGCTGAAGGATTCGATACCCAAATGAAATAATTTGATTTGAGTGTCTAATTCGTCTAATCCTCCTAATTCCAACAGTGGTTCACCTTAAGTGCAATAACTGGGTTGATCATTTCTCGTAATAAGGTGTGCTCCTTTGAGAAATGAATACTAATTTCTGGTAAGGTTTTCGTGATAGGTGTGATTAATTTCCTAATCGTAAAAAATTAAAAATGTTACCTTTCATAATTTCATTGAAACTCACTAACAAAAAGAATGCAACAAAATATTTCCTTCCACCCGTAATTGTATATTAATTAGTAAAAAAAAGAAATATCTTTTTTTACTCCAAAACGCCTCTAATTTTATGGTGGCACATCGGACATTGGTTAAAAACTTTTAGCCACTCTAATAGGTGAGTTCTGTGAAAAGCGTTATTACATTCAGGACAGATAACTTTTTCTCCTGATGATTGTATTGATTGTCTGCAAATTACACAATATTCGGTAGTTGTATTTGTATCTTGCCATGAAATCAAGCTATCACTAATTTGAACTTTGGATTCTCTCATAACGAGAATTTCTTCCCCTAATCTGTCCTTTTTCACCCTTCCCACTAATTCTCCATTTTCCAACGCATGGTGTAGAATATCAGAAATCAAAGTAGAATCAATTAATAGTTCAGGTTGATCTTTCTGAGCACGATAGTTAAGATAATCAAGCTCAATCTCATTTTGGGGCCGTGTTATTCGATTATTTATAGTTTGGAATATTTGACTACGTGTTCTTGCAAGTAAAATTATGTTATGTTGCTTTTTTTCAATAGCTAGTAGAACTTCTTGAGCAGAATTTATGTTAATGCGTAAAAGCTTTTGAACTTCTGATGATTGAAATGGATGTTTCCTTAGAGCTATTTCCCTATTTGCTTGTTTTAGTAAATCAGATACTGTATCATAATATCCTTGAATCTGAGATATCACTGTCTCTACATTACTCAGAAGCTGAAAAGATTCTATTAAATCGATACTAACAAAAATCTGTTGAATATCTATTCTCTGATCATGTAAACTACTAATATATCGAGAGACTTCGCTAAAAAAAGGTTTTCGGAGGCTTTTATGGACAAAAACTGATAAAGCAATGATCGAAGCTGAAACAGCAAAAAACATGAGCTGATCCTTAGCAGTAATAAATCCGGTTCTGATGAATAATAATACTCCTACAAATACCGCTGATATAAGGATAACGTTACCTGTTGTTTTTTCTCGTGATAAACGCGTGAATCTATTTACATTGGATTTCATGTATCCACCGAAAAAAATTCCGAGAGGGGATGAGAGTCCTTGATTACTCTCCTCTCTAAAGAAATATAAGATCGACTAGACAAAATTCTCATCCTATTAGTTGTAAGCATTTAAGA
Organism: Candidatus Hodarchaeota archaeon; assembly: GCA_016840305.1. The sequence continues at coordinate 5,522 of JAEOSP010000227.1, read as the reverse complement.
AGTCATTCTCCCATAAAACTTTCTGCGTGCTCTGATAAAACCAGAGAGTTCTTATAACTAATATTAACCAGAGAATTTGGAAGAACAACTGTTTTTTCAAGTTTAACATTTTTTCCAATCTCTGATTGCATGCCAACAATAGAATTTGATAATTTAGCAGAAGGTTCGATTTTGGTTTCCCTGGCAATTAAATTTCCATTAATATCCTTAAATTTCGTTATACGCAAAAAATCCATATTTAATTTCCACAAATCATAGGAATTACTGATATGGTGAACCTGAGACGCAATATCCCCTCCTACTATCATCCCTCTCTTAATTAAGTGATTGATTGCTGATGCTAATTCATATTCATTGCGCTGGGACTTCTTAATGTACTTAAGCGAGTTGAATATGGTAGAAGAAAATACATAACAAGCAGCTGAATTCAAATTACTTAATATTTCGTCTTCAGTCTGAGGTTTTTCGAGTATTGCCCATACTTGTTCATTGTGATAATCAACAGTCGAAGAATGATGCATTTCTTCGTAATTCATCTCTTCTAATGCTAGCGTTGTCGAATATTGATTTTTTAAATGATGAACGCAGATGCTGTGGAGAAAATCAGCTGAAAATAATGAGTCACCAGCAACGACAATGAAATTTTCAGTTTTTACTCTGTGTTCTATTTGAAGTACGGCATGACCTGTCCCCAGAGGTATCTTTTGGGTAATATATTGGAAGTACCTATTAGGATATACTTTTTGGAGCAATAAAGGTATCTGTTGTTCATTTTCTTTTATTACGATACCTATATTTGAAATTCCAGCTTTTAATAACCGTTCAATGGAATGAATTATCAACTCTTTATTCAGAATCGGGAGAAGAGGTTTAGATATTTTTTGCGAGTATGGATACAAACGAGTTCCCCTTCCTGCTGCTAAAATAAATGCTGAAATCTCATTTATTATAGATTCTGAACTTCTCATCTTAAATCATTACTTTTGATATAGTTTAATTAGTTTTATCTTCTTATGAAATATTGGGTAGTGTAGGTATTTTTTTATATCAAACGCTTTTATTATTCCTTATACTAATTTCAGCGTGAATGATATGGTCCGCCTTAAAGGGGTTTATTTCATAACAGATGAAGGATTTACTATATATAGTCAATCTTTTGGTGCTACCGATAGAGACGAAGATATGGTTGGCTCATTGATTCTTGCTCTGCAAACTTTTGGTAAAGAAGTTATGTCTGAAAACTCTTTACAAACCGTTGGCTTTGGAGGAACTAGTGAAGGAGGAAGGGATACCGAAGGAACACGAATGATCCTTGAACAGGGAGATCGTGTTAATGCTATCGCTTTTGTCATTTTAGACAAAGATAGTGCTGAAAGAGAAGAGTATAATCTTCGTAAGGACTTGTTGAATATCGTTAAAGAGGTTGAAATTATTTATTCAGAAGAACTTATGGATCCTATTTTCCGCAGAGGTGCATTTACTGGATTGGAGACTCTAATTAATACCAGTTTTTTCCGTGATAAAATGTCTCGTATTTATCTAGATTCTTATGCAAGTTTAAGTGAATATTTGAAATATCCTACGTCTTTACTATTCGAGCTAACAGCAAGAGGGGATAAAACGTATACGTTTTATCGTGATTTCCCCAAATTCCAAAAAATTCTTAGAAAAATTGTTCTTGAGAAAATTGATGAATTAATTACATACCAACAAGAACGTAGCAGTATGATATCTTTTCAAGACTGCTTAGAACGATTTGGAGTAGAAAATGGATCGGAAATTTTTGATATCCTGAAATATTTGACAAGAAAAGGAGTTTATGAGGCTTACAATTTTGAAAGAATCAGTTCTGCTGCGTAAATGATTTTCTTACTTTTCACGAAGGGTCTTGAGAATTATCGCAATCATTTTCTTGTTTTCTTTTTCCATATTATTGATTGAGGAAATAAGTTTAGTATCAACGGCCAGGTTTACCTCATTTTTAATTACTTCAGGTAAAAGGACTACTGATTGACTTAATTGTTCGACTGCTTTATTTAGACGTTGAATACTTCCATCTTGAACCATTAATCGTTCAGTAACGGATGTTTTCAGTTCATTTACAGAGTTTTCAAGATATATGGTAATTCGATCTCTTAATGACGATAGTTCTACTTGGATTATTGCATTAACTCTATCTCGGAGCTCCGCTACTGTAGCAAGCTGATCTGTTTGATTTTCGATCAAGGCCTTCAGATTAGTTTCCATTCCTTTCAGATCTTCAGTAATGGAAACAAAACTAGTGATACTGGTCTCATATTGATTATTGGTTTTTTCTGTAGAATTTCTAACCATATCTGTAAGATCTCTAGATAACTCCCCCATTTTTCCAACAACTTCGGTGACATAGCTAGCCTTAATAGATTCCAGGTCTCTTTTAATATCTTTTTGAGTATTCCCAAATACAGTATCTAGTTCACCGAGAGATTCTTCTAACGATGCAAGAACAGGAGGTAATTGTGCAATAGAACTTATAACCTGAGGATTTAGACCTGAATACGACTCTTGGACTTGACGAACGATAGTACGAGCATTCTCCTGGAATTTAGCCTCTAAATCCATCACTACTAACGAAAAATTGTGAAGAGACTTCTCAAGCTCCGAACGGATTTGAGAAAAATCCTGACTTTCGCTAAGAATGGTTAATACTTGTTTATTCAATGTTTCAATTCTTTTAAGGCTATCTTCAATTCCCAAGTTCTCACTTCACTAGCTTGTAACTACGAAAATTTGTTAATTACTTTATGGTTTTGACTGCGAGATTGTTGTAAAAGAAGTTTTCGTTTCAACAATTATTGAGGAGAATTTGCTATCTAAGGAGATCTTTATCGAAAGTATGAATAACAGACGTTTTTCTATTTAAGCATACGAAGGAGTAATTTAAACCTTTCATTCTGCAAAACATAGGCATTAAGACGATGAATAAGGACAATTGTTTCAGAAAATATAAATTGTTGAAATTCGTTTTCTTTAGCACCTTGTAACTCCTTTTGTACCTCTTTAACGATTGTAAACGATACATTAGGAATTCTTGATTCCAAATCTCCGGGACCCAGATCGTATTGGTTCAATACCGTATTACTCACACGGATCGTGTCGAGTAACGTTCGTTTATCTTCAAGGAAGTCAGAGACATTTGAAAAGTATTTTTGTACAATATTACGTATTGCCTCCTCCTCGGAACTGTCTATTAGTCTACTGTTTTCCAGAGGGTACATCTTTTTCAGGTTTTGTAATAAACGTGCTGAAGGAGCTTCACGTAATAGTTTTAATATTAAATTTTTCAATCTTAATGCTGGAATCTGGGATATTTCATGGGAATTAGGATGAGAGAGGTCTTTTGTTAAATTGTAATATAATATCTCACGACAGGCTACAAAATAAAAGCTCGGAAATGCTAAATGTGACAGGTTTGAATAGGAACGTAATATGGATTCGATGGATTCAATAATACCCCATCTGTCATCCTCAGTTACCTCCCTAAGAAAATCTTGCTTTTTAGATTGTGTTATTGTACGAGCGGTAAAAGGAGTATCTAACACTTCTTTCTCGCTAATAAGATAATTATATTTCTCCAACAATTCATCAATTTTCATGTTCATATTCTGAATATTTTCCATGAAAACAAGTTTTGACCCTTCAGCTGTAAATAATTTTGGTAAAGTGGTTTGTATAAGCCTCAATTCTTTCAATATATTCTCGGGAAGAGTCTCCTTTTTATGTATCCAAGAGCTAAGCGTAATAATTAAATTCAGCATTTGCAAATTTAGATTGATTAGAAAATCTATTTTTGTTTCAACATTTCCTAATGAATCACTTTCTCTTGGCCATTTTCGGTTTTGAGTGTCTTGAAAGGGATATTCTTTTCTATCATTCATTGACATTATTTCCTCTTTCAGAATTAACAGAAACTCTATTGAATCAGAACTCCTCTTATTTCTGCTCTGGACTTATATAAATACCAAATAGTTTTTCTAGATCGCTGACTGCGTTCTCTAATTCCAATTTTGTTGTTCCCTTTGATCTTTGGAACCAGTGCTGCTTTAACTCAGAACTTCCACTATGAAGATTAATTAATGATTTTGCTTCTTCTAATATATCATATAATTCAGGAATACGGGGAAGTCCGAATAATAATAATAGTGAGGCACGAGCTTTCTCATCGTCATATGCACAGTATGTAGGGGAAATACTAGCTCCTTTTGCCAAAAATGGGCTAAGTGCTTTTTTCAAAAGAGGATCAAACTCTACTCGGGCGATTTCTTTTGGACCACTAAGCACAGAAAATACAGAGGAAGCTCCTGGATTATTACCCATATTAGTCAAGCTACAATGGGCTGCAGCATGTTCTACCGCTGCTGCTAGTTGATTTCCAACTCCTCCTACTTCAGGGAAAATCGCTATATCATCATACATTGCTGGGACTACAACACTATCGAGTTTTAAGGCAAAATCTCCAATATCAGTAGTAGGGAGAACTTCTTTTCCGATTTCAGGAACTCCTGGTGAGAGCATTTCGGCAATTGACTCAAGAGCTAAGGGATTAATTAGTTCAACAAAAGCTTCTTCCATCTGAACAGGTATTGGTGTATCAGTTTGACCCAAAACGTTTGGTCGGGGAATCTCTGTGTTTAAAGATGTTAGATCCAACCCCTTCTCACGGCTGATTAAATCAACAGCCTCTCCACGCTGCATACTTAGTACTCTTTTTAGCATTGTATTATTTGACAGAAGTAAAATCAGATCAGGACCCATGTTTCCCTTTTCTAATTGTAAACGCAAGAGCTTGGACAAAGCCCAAACACTATTGACCGCTTCAGATGATTGATTTACGAATGGTAATACCCCAAACACGTATATGAAAATTTTTCTCTTTTCTTGCTCAGCAAAACGTTTTCTTAAGAGACGAATTAATGCTGGAGTACCACCACATCCAGTTCCTCCTCCGAAACTAGTAAAAATGCAAAAACCGCTTATTCCTTCATATCCAAGGGCTTGCAATTGATTTAAGATGATATCTTCTGAATCTATAACTGAATCATAACCAGCAGAAAATTTTCCGCCAACACCTATTTCAGCATCAGAATATAGTAAAGTCCTCTTTGATGAAATCGAATATTTCTTACGTGCCTTTAATAAGTCACCACGATCGGTATTCATAACCAAATATTCACGAATGCGTTTAGGAAGTTCCCCTTTTTTAGATTTTGAAAGATAACTACCTACAAGATTGCTGCCACACTCACCTATGCCTATACTGAAGATTTCACTCTCAGTTTCATCCAATGCCATTTCTTATACACCTGCTGTCTTAATCTGAATATTGGTTATATTCCCATCAAAAATTTTAGAATTAATTGCCATTCCCCTTCACATTATGAAATTAGGGGTGAGAAAATCTTTTTCATTGATGGAGAAATTCATTCAACTTCATATTATTTCTAATTTTGATAAATGTTTTGAAATATTTCTCCTAATTGTTG
>JAEOSP010000226.1 GCA_016840305.1 Candidatus Hodarchaeota archaeon | reverse complement strand
GTACTGGCATAATCATGTTCAACAGCAATGATTGAGAGAAAGCCCTCATCACATTGCAGAGCCTTCCACATGGGGAAATATGGTTCTAATTCTCTGAAATTTCCGACTCGATCAGTTAAATACTGATAAAATTCCCTCGTAGGTAAAATTAATATACCTCCTATCAGCAATCTCTTTAAAATACCTAGGGCCATCTTATTCACTGCTCTATGGCTTGATGATATGTTTCCAGTCTCCCATTCCACTGCAAATAACCTATTTCCGATTTTATATGTTGCGTCTATTGGACCCGGCCTTTTTACTGTAGCAATATCAACGGAAGTTTCCAGATCCCAACCATTCGTTTTAAGAAAAGCCATAAAGGCTTCCTTTATTGGTTTCACACCACTGCCTTCTCCTCGTTTTTTCCCGGATTGCTTGTAAATTGTGAAACCCCCAGATCCAGGTGGCCATTCTACCGCTTTAATAGCAGTCCTAATTTGATTTATTATAATCTTGAAGTCCTTACTTGATGTGAATAGTCCCTTATTAATAAGAACTTCTGTTTTCACTAATTTCATAATAATCGTTTCACTATTTATGAGTTAGTTGTTAAATTACAGTCTGAAAGAATTTTATCTAGTTATTGTACCTGAGTAGTCTTTTGAGAATAATGTAATGGCTCATAGAATATAGTAAATTTTGATGTATTGATCAATATCAACAAGATAATTAATATCTTTCATCGTTATCTATAGATGAGGATTTCGTGAAAGGTGGCATATTGTTTATAAAATTCTAAATAATTCTCCAGTAGGGAAGACTTTAATTCAAAGTCGGGCTCAAGTGCTTTATCTTTTAGTTCCTGTAAATGTTTGTCCAACCATTGTTTTTCTCTTAATGTAAGTGGTGGCACTGAGATTTCAATCGGCTTAGTATTTTTAGTCGTAAAGCTTAAATTGTATATCCCACTCTTTTCGAGATCCTTATTTTTCTCATCACTGTTAATTATGCCTCCTATAGTTAGCATTTGTGTGCCCTCATCATACCTGTAATTAATTAATTGATAAAAAGAGTCTCCTTTTCGGTCTAGCATAGATGTTTCTATTCTTGTTTTAAGAATACGAGCTAATAATTGTGGAAACGCTTTTTTAGTTACCTCACTCTTATCTATTTTCCCTGCGTATTTCCCAAATTCGATAGTAAGGTTTGTTATGAGCATTTCTTGTTTACTAGGGGCTGTATTATCTGAGTCCCAAGTATCTGGTATTTTATTGTATGGCAAATAAGAGTTTGGTTGAGCGTTCACAGTGATAAATAGAATGCTACCATTAGATAGAAATCCTATAAGATTATTTATATCGGAGAGCATTTCTTTGGTAAGAATTTTATTTTCATCTAACCAGATAAGATATTTATTATCCTCTTTTAAATCAGGCATTAAGTCTGAAAGGGGGCCCATAAATAATTGTATAAAATCATAAGGTTTATTAAATGCCATCCTGTTAGGAATGTCCTCGCGTTCAACGCAGGTCATTTGTTTTATATGGAGATATTTATGAAACATAATGAAGTCTATGTAGTAGATAGAACCGAATCCGATGTATTCGTATTCGCCAATGAAGATATCTGCTCTGCTTAAATTCTGGATTAACTCTATGAAGAGCTTTCTTTCAATTTGCTTTGAAGGTCTTATTGAAAAGTCAATTTGCTCGAAAATCTTTTTTTTGGACATTATTCACATTCCATTTCCATATAATATTGGAAGGTAATTTTACCCAATTCCTTATTACTCATTGTAGGTCTTCCGATACATTCCTTTAATAAATCAACCTCGGATTTTCTTTTCTTGTATGAAATAGTAGTGGTTGGGGGGAGCTTAGCTCTTTTTCTGACGTATATGAATTTACTATCCTTTTTAGGTAAGGTTACAAGTTCAGCATCACTTGTTTTTGTATAGGCATCTTTCTCAGCAACACCTTCTTCGGAGATATCACTTGGGTATAGTGCATTAAGGAAGTTAATTATCGGTTTTGTATTCAGATGCATTTTTTCCAAAGCAAATTGGTATACCTCAGAATCTACCTCTAAGCCATCTTTAGTCGTAGTCCAAGGTAACGCATCTACATCTTGACTACGGAAGTAAACCATACCTACAAAATGATTATATTTAGGATGAAAAAAGGGAAAATCAACTCCCCACCCTGTTCTTTTGTCGCGGTTGGCTTCAAGTATCATCCTCCCATTACAGAATATATACCATCCTCTTGGTATCCTATCACTTCTTGGTGAAAGGCCAGCAATTAAAAGGATATCTACAGAATCAAAAGTAAAAGACTTTCTCACATAACCTATTTCCTCTGACTTGGAGATCCTTGGGAGCTTAGGTTCTGCCTCTAAATCATTTATAGATATTTTCATTCCTAACATCAGAAAAAGGGCATAAGTTGTTTCAATTTTTTCTCTGAGTTCATTTTGAAAAGAATCGAGAATGAAGCGTTCTCCGATATTCTGATTAAGCCTTGAAATTCTGATGACGGTGCCATTATCGTAGGAATTATTTTTGGACAGTTCTTTTATATAACTGAATTCGAAATCCCATGGTTTTGTTTTTTCCCATTTATCAACATCAATATTAACCTCAAACTTAGTTCTATTTGCTATGGAAGTTAACGTTATTAGTCGTCCTATCTTAAAGAAAGCCCTCTTCATTCCTATACCATAGACACTCAGTCCGGTTGTCTTGAATTCCTTTTTTATTTCTTTAGGTGGCTCTCCGAAGCGGAAAACGAAATTGGCTGCTTCATTTACAGTTATACCCCCACAGTTGTCTTTAATTTCAAACTCATTGTCAGAACATTTAATGGAAATTTTTGCATCTTTGACTATTTTGCGGATTGAATCATCAACTGATCCTTCTAGTAGATCCATGACTTGAAGTTCATTTCTGCGTATTAGGCTATCTATACTATTATCCACTAAGTCTAGAATGCTTTCAACAAGTCCTATATCTTTCGTCAACATCCTTATAAAAAAACTTTTGCTTGGATCTGCATTGATCTTCTTATCTTCCATGTGATTCCCCTTTCGAATAAAGCACACAAGAAGCAATAAATTCGAGTTTTTCTATGAAATAAGGCTTTGAATTAGTCCTTAGCAAACCCTTTTAAAGGTTATTTTTGGGTTTTCTTTTGGTATTTTTTAAGAGCTTCTTCTAATAGACTTCGAATGGCTTCTGAGCGTGAGTTGAATCGATTTTCAAAGCGGAAATCATCGACGCGTTTTAAGATGTTTTCATTAAGTGTAATTAGAAATTTACGTTTGTCCGTGGCCATGAATTTTATTTATTTTAATTGAGTGAAGAAGTCAATTAAAAGATATTGACAATATCCTCTATATCTAACATATAATATATATCCCGATTTAATACCGGGTCGGACCGAACTAATGGATTGATATTTAGGAGTAAGAGCATTTTTTTGAGGCCAATTAAGCCCTTAAAATGTGTAAAGCGGGACGTACTTCACATTTTCACATTAATTGCAAAGACATATTTAACCATGGCACAATCAGCGAAGCGAGGTTAAAGGCTTTGAAAACAAAGGCGTTACCTTAATTAAAAGTGTAAATGTGAAGTACGTCCCCTATAATACAGATTTCAAAAAGCATGATTTCTATGGCCTATTCTTCTCTTATCAAAGAAATGTGTAAGGCTGTTATATCCAGAAGGTATGTCAGGTAGATATGGTAAGATCATTCGGCATATTATGGGTTCGCTCTATAGAAACTCAAAAACTTAAGGGCGTCCCGCTTTACCTGATCGAAGTTTAAGTTTGCCACTTTTTTTCGATCGGAACAGGAAGGCCCACACGCATAAAAAACCGAGCAAATGCCTGAGACAGGTGTTCTCTATAAGGTGGGAGGAGACGAAATCTGGGACGCCCCCGCTGCCTTAGCAAAGATTCAAGAAAGGCAAGTGGAACAGTGTAAACCTCATTAAAAAATACAATGCGGACTCCAATGCTTGATCCATCTATCCGACAATCATTTAGCATCGTAAGGTTCCACATAAATCCATTACAAATGCTATTGCAGTGGGAATTCCAAGCTGTTTCAGTGGGGT
>JAEOSP010000225.1 GCA_016840305.1 Candidatus Hodarchaeota archaeon | reverse complement strand
GGCGCGAACGCCTGCGCGAGCGGGGGATGGACCTGGAGACGGAAGTGGAGCTGACGCTGGAACAGGTCGCCACCGGCGTGGTGTATTAGCACCAGAAGAATATATAGAATTTAAACATACGCAATTAGGATTTCAAATCAATGATGAAGGTGAAATTATTTATTTAAAAAATACCTATGGAATTACAATTGATACATGGGATGAAGAATCAGAATATAAATTTCCTTCCAATACATCTTGCTATTACGATTCATATGTTGATCTACCAAGTGATTATGATAAAATCAAATATTACTTAAATTACTCTTTATACTCACTAGAAGGATCTGGCAATATCACTTCCAATTGGCCTACATTTACACAATTAGAATATTCAGGATTAGAAAGAACCAGTTTAAATTTTGATATGTTTTTAATCGATCACGACAATGATCAGATCGATGTTCAAATCGATTGGGGTGATAATTCAAATATTATTTGGGAAGGACCTTATTATTCGAGAAGTGTTCCTTCGTTGAGTCATAGCTATTCACAGCCTGGAACGTATTATATCAGTACAAAAGCAAAGGATGGTCTTTCTTCTGAAACAAGCTGGTCTGACAGTTTGAAGGTTGAAATTTTACCCATTGCTGAATTAAAACTAATTACACAACAATTAAAAGCAGGAACATATCAAAAGTTATACAGAGACACACTAAAAGCAGAAGGCGGTATAACTCCGTATCAATGGACAATAAATTCGGGTGGTTTGCCCACTGGTCTAAATCTTAACTCAAATAATGGAGAAATTTTCGGTATACCTTCCGCTTCTGGTTCATTTTCATTTTATACGATGGTAACGGATGGAGGTATTCCTTTGGTATCCGATACAGCTACTTTTCAGATTATCATTAATAATAATCCACCGCAATTCGTTTCTGAAAATTCTATTAGTATCAATGAGCACGAAGAATTAAAATATACTGCAAGGGCGATTGATCCTGATGGAAATGCTGTTTCTTATAATTTTGAAAATTTTCCGATGTGGTTAATTCCTGTAGATTCTACAATTTCTGGAATAGTTCCTGAAGGTGCAAAAGATACTTGTTTCACGGTTGTGGCTTCAGATGGAGAATTGATGGATTCATCGGTTGTTAATGTGATCGTAAAACCTCTAAATGATCCACCCAAAATAATATCTGCAGATAGCGTTTTAGCGATTGAAGATTCGCTATTTCATTATTCTGCAAATGCAATTGATCCTGAAAGTGATGTAATGACTTATACATTTCAAAACTACCCAAATTGGATGACACCTTCTGATTCGATAATTTCAGGAATACCAAAAGAGGGAACACAAGACACCTCATTTATTGTGATTGCATCTGATGGGGAGTTAAAAGATAGTTTAAGAGTAAGAGTCATTTTCATCCCTATCAATGATCCACCAAAATTAGTATCAGCAACATTTGATACTGCTTACGAAGATTTAGAATTTAATTATGTAGCAAAGGCTATTGATCCAGAACTTGATAAAATTGACTATACATTTAAAGATTATCCCATCTGGCTTCATCCAATTGACTCTACTATCTCTGGTACTCCATTAGAAGGTAGAAAAGATACATGTTTTACTATTATTGCATCTGATGGAGAACTCGGCGATACTTTAAATGTATTTATTAAAGTCATTCCAATAAACGATCCACCAAGGATAATCTCTCCAAATAGCGTTTATGCCTATGAGGATTCAATATTCACTTATACAGCCAAAGCAATTGATCCTGAAAATGATAAAATCACATATACATTTGAAAACTATGCACATTGGATGACTCCATCTGATTCGATAATTTCAGGATTAGTAATGAAAGGAACATTAGATACTTCTTTTACTGTCATTGCATCTGATGGCAAATTAAAGGATTCATTAGTAGTTAATGTAAAATTTAAAGAAAAAAATGATCCACCGCAAATCATTTCGCCAGCATTTGCCACAGCTTATGAAGATTCTTTCTTCAAATATATAGCAAAGGTAATAGATCCTGAAAATGATCAGATTACATTTGTTTTTAAAAACTATCCAGTCTGGTTAACTGCAATAGATTCTACCATATCAGGGACGCCAACAGAAGGAATTGGAGATACTTCTTTTGTAATAAATGCCTCTGACGGTAATTTGACGGATACGCTCGAAATATTTATAGATGTCATACCGATAAATGATCCACCCAAATTAATTTCGCCGATTGCTGTTAACGCCTATGAAGATTCTGTTTTTCAATATATTGCAAAGGCAACTGATCCTGAAGGTGATAAAATCAGCTATGCTTTTGAAAAATACCCAACATGGCTGATTCCATCAGATTCAATTATTTCAGGTATACCAAAGGAAGGAACAAAAGATAGCTCTTTTGTTATCATGGCTAATGATGGAGAGTTGTCAGATTCTTTGAAAGCTATGATAACTGTTATACTTGAAAATGACCCACCAGAACTAATATCAACCAAAATCGACTCAGCCTATGAAGATTCACTATTCACCTACACAGCAAAGGCAATTGATCCAGAAAATGATAAAATTATTTACTCATTTACCAATTATCCAAAATGGCT
>JAEOSP010000224.1 GCA_016840305.1 Candidatus Hodarchaeota archaeon | reverse complement strand
GGCAGGAAATTTTGCTCAAAGTCATCTCATCCCGAACTGCAAAGAAGAAGTATCACTTGAGACTGTGGTTACAAGTTCGGGGATTAATTCGAAAAGTGTTACCGATAAATTTGGATTCAACTCTTCATCAACTGATGCAAATGATATTTTGAGTAATGACAATATCAATACCGTCTTCATCGCAACTAGACACAATTCCCATGCCAGTTATGTCATCGATGCACTTAAGGCCGGTAAAAATGTATATGTAGAAAAACCGTTGGCAATGAATTACGAAGAACTGAAAAAAGTCAATGAAGCTTATCAGACAGTAGGAAATAAATCACTGATGGTTGGTTTTAATAGGCGTTTTGCTCCTATTAGTGTAGCCCTCAAAGAAGAGTTTCAGAACATTGGCGAACCATTGGTGATGAACTTCAGGGTAAATGCCGGGTTTATTCCAAAAGATCACTGGACACAAACCTCTGAGGGCGGAGGCAGAGTTATTGGTGAAATGTGTCACTTTATCGACTTGATGCAGTTTTTTACAGATGCCAATCCAGTCAAAGTCTTTGCGGAATGCATTTCAACGACAAATACTCAAATAAAAAGTGATGACAATATTTCTGTGATCATTAAATTTTCAGATGGTTCAGTTGGGAATATGGTTTATACAGCTAATGGAGATAAAGCGTTGCCAAAAGAACATTTAGAGATTTATGGAGCAGGAAAAGTTGGTATCATAGAAGATTTCAGATCCGGAACACTTTACAAAGACAACAAGGAAGAGAAGCTGAAACTCTCTGGAAAAGGGCATAAGCAAGAGGTCCAAAGCTTTATAGCCACTTTGAAAAGCGGCAGTGAATCACCTATTCCATACGAATCTTTATATTTGACAACACTCACGACGTTCAAAATATTTGATAGTCTCACTATAGGACAACCTCAAATAATAGAGTAATTATGTTAGAAAATAAAAAAATTCTGGAAAGTTTTGAACGGTTAAAATACTATTGCGAAACAGAAGACTTTAAAGGCTGGGACCCCTATGATGGGCTCAACAGCAAAGTCTTTCATGCGTTAAAGTTAGATAGAGTTCGGTTTTTCAGATTGGCATGGACACAACTTTTTAAACGCAATCCGCTTAATCTGCGTCAGTTGATGCTCGTCCCCAAAGAGTATAATCCTAAAGGATTGGGACTTTTTTTGACAGCATATTGCAATCTATACAAAATAGAAGAAAAAGAAGAATATGTAAAGAAAATAAACTATTTGGCTGAAAAACTTATTGAATTGCAAACACCAGGATTTTCTGGTGCATGCTGGGGCTATAATTTTGATTGGCAGTCCGGAGCTTTCTTTTTACCCAAAGGAACACCGACTGTTGTTGCAACGTCTTTTATCGCTTATGCTTTAATGGAAGCTTATGAGATTACAAAAAATCAGATATTTCTGAATACTGCGATAAGTAGTGCCGATTTTATTTTAAAAGATCTTAATCGTACACAAAAAAAAGAAGGCTTTGTATTTTCTTACTCACCTTTTGATGAAACAAGGGTATATAATGCTTCCTTGCTTGGCAGTAGGCTGCTTGCAAGAATATACAGCTATAGCAAAGAAGAAGAAGTAATAGTCGCTGCAAAGGCATCGGTAACAGCATGTTGTAATGAGCAGCGTGATGATGGTTCCTGGTTGTATGGTGAGCGACCCGGACAAGCATGGGTAGATAGTTTCCATACAGGCTATAATATAGAGTGTATAAGTGAGTACCAAAAATATTCAGGAGATGATAGTTTTCAAAACTGTGTAGATAATGGTCTAAGTTTCTACCTGAAAAACTTTTTTCTTGAGGACGGTACGCCAAAATATTATGATATTAAGACGTATCCTATTGATATTCATGCTCCAGCACAATTAATCGCTACTTTGTATCGGTTGAATATGCTAACCGAAAACCACAAGTTAGTTGATAGCGTATTGAACTGGACGATAGACCATATGCAGGATCAAAATAAGGGTTATTTTTATTATCAGCTAAAACGAGGTATGTCTTCGAAAATACCCTATATGCGTTGGTCCCAAGCATGGATGTTTTATGCTTTCAGTTTTTATATTAGGGGTGCTGAAGATGGTGAATAGTGTGAAAGTTAATGGCATAAAAATTTATTCATTTGAAAATAGAGATGATTTTTTAAAATTTATAGAAGATAAAAACAAGATTTTAATCGCAATGAATATAAGGAAAATCTTAAAAACATATCCAAAACTAGAAGAAATAATTAACCAAAATATTGGCTATTGTGATTCTGAAAGTGCGGTCATTGCATTGCATCAAAAAGGTTACAATGCAATTAAAATCCCAGGTGCAGATTTTTGGTTGGATATTATTCGAAGATACCACCATAATAAAAAATTTTATCTTATTGGCTCAACACAAGAAATCATAGAAAAGAGTGTTGAGAAGTTAAAAAAAGACTTCCCCAACATTAAGATAGTAGGTTTTCGAAATGGTTTTCTAAAAGAAGAAGATAAAGAAAAGCTAATCGAAGAACTAAATAATAAAAAGCCGGATATGGTTTTTGTCGCACAAGGGACACCACGACAAGAGCTTCTTATGGATGAACTTATAAAAGAGCATCCCGCATTATATATGGGACTTGGAGGAAGTTTTGATGCTTATACTGGATTTGTGAAAAGAGCACCAAAATGGATTATAGATTTAAAACTTGAAGGAATATTGAGGGACTTACAGAGACCAAAAAGAATTCTAGGGTTGCGATATCAGATCATGTTTTTATTTTTATTATTAACGAGGCGATTATGATCATCTTCACAAAAGTAGAAAAATGAATAATAAAACAGTTAATGTGATTTTTTTGGGAGCAGGACTAACGGCGCTAGGTGGTATCCGAGAAATCGGGGAAAATGATATTTATAACATTAATGTTTTTGCCATAGGTTGCAATAAATATGAGGCTGGCCTGTTTTCCAGATATGTCAGGTCGCTTGGCACTGCAGACCCAGATAAAAATCCTGAACTGTTACTGCAACTACTTGAAGCTTTTACGGAGAATAATGATGGAGTAGATATACTAATACCAACTGGTGATGAATATGTTGAGTTTTTATCTGAAAACAAAGAGGTGTTAAGTCATAATTTCATATTTCATAATCTCGAAAACAATATATCGGATCTTTTTTTAAATAAAGAAAAGTTTTACACTCTTTGTCAGGAGACTCATACCCCAGCACCTAAAACCTGGACAGAAAATATGGGTGTATCATTGAATAAATGGGGAGATGAAGCCATGTATCCATGTTTTATTAAGCCAATATATGTCCATAAATGGAAAAATCATTTTGGATTAAAAAAAGGTTTTGTAATACAGAACAAAGATGAATTATTGGCTCAATATGAGAAAGTTTCAAAAAAAGTCAAAGAGCTTATAGTCCAAGAGATAATTGAAGGAGATACTAATCAACTTGTTACGTTTTCAGCAAGTTTTGATAAAAATTCTAATCCCGGACAAATATTTACAGCCAGAAAAAAAAGACAATATCCAGAAGGGTTTGGAACAGCGACCAGTTTTATTTCTGAAGATATTGATGAGATCAAACAGTATTCGATAAATATCCTACAATCTGTAGGTTATAGAGGTGTTTGTGATGTAGAGTTTAAATTTGATCGAAGAGATGATGCTTATAAGATAATTGAGGTAAATCCAAGAATTGGGAGATTTTACAGATTAGTTACAAAGTCAAATAAAAGGCCTTTGCTAGCATCTATTTTGGAATTGGCAGACATTGATGTGTCATTGAATGAAAAAGTACAAGAGAATGGTGTTCTTTGGCTTTTTCCAATAAGAGATATATTTATCCTTATAAAGATGAATTCCGTACAGAGGAAGAATGCACTAAAAGATTATTTTAGTAGCAATAAAGTATGGTGCGTCTTTGATGCAAATGATATTAAGCCTTTTTTTATCTATTTTCTAGAAATGGCATCTAAAATTTATAAATTCAAGACATGATGATAAATATAAGTAAATTCCAGGATAAGCCGAATGTAAATTGGTTTTCATACTCTTTAAAAAAAAATAAAAATTATTCTGATGTCATTAAAACATTTATGGGTAGAGATGCAATCAATATTTTTCTGTGTAATTCCGATAAATTTTTTAAGAGAAAAGAAACAAAAAGAGTTTTATTGCCTGCATATACTTGTACAGAAGTGATTGACCCATTTAAAGAGCATGGTTACGAAATAATTTTTTATGATATAGATAATTTTAAAATAGATATAAATGAAATAGACAAAATACTTAATAATCATAAAATAGACATGTTTTATTTTATTCATTATTTTGGAATTTTTCATGAGGGGATACAAGATGTTATTGATTTGGTAAAAAGCAAATCTGAAAAGATATTGATTATTGAAGATAGAGCACACTATTTAAGTGAGAAGAAGTTGCTCAAAAATATTGATGCCATGATTTTTTCTTTCAGAAAACTTTTGCCTATTCCGGAAGGTGGCGGACTGTATACGACAATGAAGATGGAATATAAATATAAAAATCATTTGCTGTCCAATTTTCTTCCTATAGTTATGATCTTAAAAAGAATTATTATTGGGTATAACCCAAAATTTACTCGATCAGGTATTTCAAAAACGGGTACTATGAAAAAACCATCTAATAGCATCTTTGCTCCATCATTGTTGTCAAAAAGAGTTATTGAAAATTTTGATATTGAGAAAAATACTAAATTTAGAAGAGACATGTTCCGAAAATGGCTTGAAAAAATAAAGAAAAGCTCATTAGTGCCGGTATTCGAAGAACTTAAGAAAGATGATATTCCACAAGGTTTTCCAATCTTTGTAAATGATGCAGGAAAGACACATGAATACATGAAGAAAAAAGGAATATATCTCAAGAGACACTGGCCTTTAGCTAAAGAGTTTGAAGTAGTGGCACCAATATCATATAAATTATCCAATCGGGTTATTACACTTCCAGTTTATGAAGGTATTGATGAAACTGATATGGACATGGTAATTAAACAAATTTTAGCAGTGGCAACTGTATGAGATATAATATTGACTATAAGTGAAGTTCTTGGAATAATATTTTTTACAGGAGTAAAATATGAATATATTGACATTTGACGTTGAAGATTGGTTCCATGTTTTAGATAATCCGGCAACAAAAGGCGAGAAGCAGTGGATGCAACTTGAAAGCAGAATTCATCAGAATATGGATAGGATTGTTGATTTATTGGAAAAGCATAATCAAAAAGCCACTTTTTTCAGTATGGGATGGGTAGCAAGAAGGTATCCGGAAATTCTTAAAAAAATTGACCGTCTTGGGTATGAGATCGCTAGTCATTCAGATATGCATCAGCTTGCATATGAGTTCAATAGAGAAGAATTCAGCCAGGATTTGGAACGATCGGTCAAGTCTATTGAAGATGTCATCGGCAAAAAAGCCAGGGCATATCGGGCACCCGGTTTTTCTTTTATGCACAAGAATAAATGGGTGTTTGAAGAGCTCATCAAAAATGGTATCGAGATGGATTGTTCAGTGTTTCCTGCGAAAAGAGCACATGGTGGCTTTAAAGAGTTTGGGTATGCTGAACCGGCATATATTGAAGTGAATGGCGGTAAAATCAAAGAATTTCCTATCAATATTTATCCGGTATTTGGAAAAAATATTATTTTTTCAGGCGGTGGCTATTTCAGATTGATACCTTATCCGCTTTTGAAGCATTTTATGAAAAATTCTGATTATGTGATGACCTATCTTCATCCTAGAGACTTTGATGCTGAACAGCCAATGATCGAAGGGCTTTCTGCATTTAGAAAGTTCAAATCCTATGTTGGCCTAAAAGGTTCTTATGATAAATTGGAGAAATTAATAAATGATTTTACATTTGTTGATTTAGAAGAAGCTAACTCCATAATGGATTGGTCAAAAGCAAAAACCATTATAGTGTGACAAAGAAGTTTATTCTCCTTGAAAGATGTTTTACACATATCATTTAAAATCTGAACAGCCTAAGACTGTTCAGTAAAATTTATAAATTATTTCAGACCTGACCGTGATATCATAAAAGGACCGGGAACAGGTTCAGTTGCAGGTTCAGTAACAGGTTCAGTAAGGGATGCTATTGGCCCTACCAATTCGGATGTTAGTACACTATCTAGTGCAGAACTAGGGACTTCTACTGCACCTGTAGTTACACCCCCTGGATTATCACCTAAGGTTCCCTGAACCGTATTTCCACTGAAGGTAGCATTAGGTAGCACCGCACCTATACGAAATGCTTGATACGTGCTATCAATAATAACATTGTTCTCAACTTTTACATTTGATGGTTGCTTATCAGTTGGAGTTCTACCAGTCCTGATCCCAGATTCGCTGGTAACAATTGTATTGGAAGCAACAATAGCATTATTTGCTTCTTGAAATTGTCCTCCATCTCCACTTCCAAGCTCAATACCTGCTCCACCACTATTTTCAATATAATTATTAATAATAGTGTTATCATCGCCATACACCCTAATAGAACCCGCACTACCACAATTAAGGAAATAATTTGCATCTAGGGTATTATTAATTCCAAATCTGAACCAAAATGCTCCACTGGAATTTTTAAAGGTATTATTAGAAAAAGTATTACCATTTTGTTTATTGGAAATTATTTCGGGGTCACCATCTGCCTCTTCAAATAGATTGTACTCAATACGGTTGTTAGTATCTACACCAAATGGCCCTTCGTTGCCAGTATCATCTACCCATGTTTGAATAGTCTCACCTCCATTTCCGTTATGATGTCGTACTACATTCTTGAAGTAATTATGATGGATATGATGATTTGACGGCTCAGTTTCACGGTAATTTTTGTTAATGTTAAACAGTTGCCCATGAGTATCTAAAGTAGCATTGTTTGTCTTGTTTTTGAAAGTATTATAAGAAAATTCACAATTTCTTGTATAGTTTTGTATCCTAACCCAATGTGATGCTTGGGAATCATCTATGGTACTCCTTGTTACTTTGACATTGTTACCATAAACTTCTATCTTTCCATTAGCACCCGTAAAATAAAAGCCTTTGAGCGTTATATAATCACCTTTTATAGTAACTGGTCGATGGAATTTAACACCACCGACTGTTGCCGCTTCAACTGTAATTCCCTCGCCTGACAATACACAGTCTTTATCGCTGTATGTACCATCGGCCAATACGACAGTGTCACCTGGATTTGCTGATGCAACTGTAGTTTCCAGTGCACTAATTGAGTTTACATTATATGTAGCAGCAAAAGCTATATTGCCCAAAAACAACATAAAACTTATGAGTATGAACTTTAGTGAGTTTGAGATTTTAATTTGATTATGCATAATTGATTCCTTTATTTTACATTCTGTCTTCAACAATTTCGCCAGAAGCGATTGCCGGTATTGTAGTATTATACACTGCTTCGTAACTATCTTTATAGTTATACGCCACTAGAAGAAAACTGTTGTCTGGGGTCACTTCGATCTCAAAGATCCCGTCCGCGTCGGTAGAGAGATTGGTTGCGATCCAGTTGTCTCCGAGGGCATGGACTCTTACGTCGCGGGCAGGCGTTCCGTCTTCATAGAGAATACGAGCGCGATAGATGCCAGGAGCGGCCTCAAGCGGCTTGCTCAAGCTCCAGGTTCCAGGATGTGATATTGCACCTTGATAACTGCCATCATCTTGTAACTCGGCATAGCCTTCTTCGATCCATAGCCCCTGGCCATAATCATAGTTCCAAAGCGGAATGATGTTTTCTGTTGCCCCTGTTGCCTCAAATGTCAAAGTTATATCTTCAGATGCTCCTAATGCGACACCGTTCTCGTCTGTAAGGTCTATCACCGTAAAGCCATAAGAGACGAATGGGACAATGACCCCATTACTATCTTTTCCTTTGTACTCGCCTGGGAATGCTATGTCACTGCCTTTTTCTGTACTGATACGGTATGACAATCCCCCGGTTACTTGTCCGGTATATTGGCTTCCATCATTATTGATATAAATGCCAGCAGGTATCTCGATATGGGCTCCGGAAGCTACAGTCTGGCTATCCTGAGTCCAATGGCTAATATATTTATCCAATTCGATCTCAAAATAATTAGGAGATAAAATTGTGGTGCCTTCAAGGTATTGATCTATTTGGATAACGGCACTGTTACGGTAATAACCTTCGGAATCAAAGGTGACAACCGCTCTATCGTCCGCAGCGATATTTGCCAGTTTATAGAAGCCTTGAGCATCGGTTGTTGTGGTACATCCGCCGACATTGACTTGAACAGCTGGTAATCCGGCTCCTGTCTCTTTGTCGGTGACATGGCCTTCGATTTCTGCATCGCCTTCAACACACATTGCAACGACCGGTTGAGTCTCTTCAACGATCGGTTGTGTTTCTTCAACGATCGGTTGTGTTTCTTCAACGATCGGTTGTGTTTCTTCAACGATCGG
>JAEOSP010000223.1 GCA_016840305.1 Candidatus Hodarchaeota archaeon | reverse complement strand
TCCTCTTCTAAATATTTTCGACTTAACGGCATAAGAGCATCTTTTACGTAACGCTTATACGGAATTGCAAAATCAGGGTAATGGGTAAAAGTCCTATGACAGAGAGAGCATTTCCACCGTCCTAGTATCCTATCCTAAAAGTTCTGTCCACCATAGCGGCAAAATTAAATCATAGAAAATAACTTGTATTTCACCCAAATATATTATATTATCTGAATATATTGTTTATATAGTAATACTTTTATCAATAATATTGGGTTAAATATAAGGAGAAGATCATGATTTTAGATTGCCATAGTATTGATTTTTCAGATCAATCTTCGCAAAAACGTATTGCTGTAGCAAATGAGATGTTAGGAATAGGTGTAACTAAGCGAATTCTTTCTTTTTCTCTTTATTTGTTTGGAGCAAGTAGAATATCAATAACAACTGCATTAGATATTCCTTCTGATACTATAAAATCGTTAACAAAAAGAATACATCAAAAAGGAGTAGTAGCTTTTAACGATGGGCGTTGTACAAATGTACTCTTTAATGCCCCAAGGCAAAGAAAAGAAACAACTTCCCGTATATCTATTAACGCTGATACCGTGATAATCAATCTGGGTTTGCAAGAAGACGCTATTGATATCCCAGTCAGGAATACTATGCAGTTAAAAGTAGTACTTTTAACTTTGTTAAATGCAGGTCTTATTACAGCCCAAGAGGTCTCTCAGGTACTTGATTATTCCGTTAATCATGTGCACTTTCTCAACAAAGAACTGCATGATAAAGATGTATATGCTTTAATTGATAAAAGGCATGGACAACAGCAGCGCTATCGGTTCACGCCGAATGTGAAATCACAGCTTATTCTTCAGTTTATTTTAGATCTTGCCAGTGAAGGAAAAACTTCTGGAAGACTATTATCTGAACATATCAAGGAACGTTCTGAATTAGAACTATCTGAGCGCAGTATTCGTTATCATGTCGAGCAGTTAGGATTAAAAGAAATCAAGAAAGAAGTCTCAGCGTGCTTAACAAATTTAAAAAAAATTCTTCCAGATAATTAAAAGCCAGGAGGGAGCATCTATTAGCATTATTAATAATGGTAATCCGGCTATAATGCGCCCGACTATCAGCAATATTCGAGTTTTACAGCGTTTTAACATATTGTTATTATCTCAGAATAATGTAAACGAAGATCTATGTGCCTGGTATTTAAACTGTCATCCTAAAACCGTTCACCGATGCCTGAAACGAATTGAAATGAATGGAGATTTAGAAGATCAAAAACGATCCGGACGACCTCCTGTTATTACTGAAGATATGGTTAATAGAACTATTGCTTTTTACTGTCAACAATCTCCTTTGCCAGGTTGTACATCATGGTCTTATCGATTAGCAGCTAACTATTTGGATAAACATCCGGAAACAGTTGGTGATTCAATTAGTCGATCAAGTATCCACCGTATTTTAAGGACACATTCCTTGCGCCCCCATCGTAATAAATATTTTCTTCAAATCAGGGATCCAGACTTTTTCCCAAAAATGGAGCATATTATTACTCTCTATCTTCATCCTCCGGAATATCTATTTTGTTTTGATGAATGTACAGGTATTCAGGCACTTGAGCGGATCGCTCCTGTATTACCAGCCTTGGATGATAAACCCGCCTACAAGGAATTTGAATATAGAAGGCATGGAACCACAGGTGTTATGGCTTTCTTAAGACCTAACACCGGAAAAATCTTCGCCAAGTGTGCTTCTGATCATAAAACAGCAACCTTAATTGAGGTCTTTCGAGAACATGTGCGCCAACAACCACCCGATGTTGAACTTCATTATATTGCGGACAATTATAGTACGCATTATACAGATGCATTCTGCTCTCTTATAGCTGAATTAAGTGGGATACTCTATACTCCTTTAAAAGAAGGGAAAGAACGACGGGCATGGCTTCAATCACATAAGAAAAGAATCTATATCCATTTTTTGCCAACCCATGGCTCTTGGCTTAATATGATTGAGATCTGGTTTGGTATTCTTAAAGCAAAGTGTCTGAAAGATAGTAATTCTCGCTCTGTTATGGCACTGAATACTTCAATATATAATTTTATCGATATGTGGAACATATATTTAGCCCATCCGTTTAACTGGAAATATACAGGAGAGCATCTTTATGAAAAGGCAGTAGTACGATTGAGTAAATGGCTAACAATAGAAAGTAAACAAATGGATAAAACTATGTTAAAGAAACAAATGCAGTTGATGATTAATCTTATATCCGATTATCGGGCAAAAGTAAAAGAAAGTAAATGGGTTTTACTTGGTGAACTCCTATCAGACAAAAAAAAGTATATTATAGAAATAATTGGTGATGATGATAAAGTGATACAAATTTTTGAAATATTAAC
>JAEOSP010000222.1 GCA_016840305.1 Candidatus Hodarchaeota archaeon | reverse complement strand
TTGGGAAAAGGAATAACCAGAATTTTGTCACCATTCCTTTTTACAAGCTAATTCAACAATTAAACTACAAAGCTGAAGCAATGGGAATTGTGGTCATTAAACAAGAAGAAAGCCATTCTAGTAAGTGTTCTTTCTTGGATAATGAATCAATCCGACACCATGACAAATATCAAGGAAAAAGGATTAGTAGAGGACTATTTAAATCTCAAAAAGGCGTTATAATTAATGCTGATGTGAATGGTGGCTATAATATCATTAAAAAAGCATTCCTGAACGCGTTTACCGCTGACAGGATAGAGGATGTAGGGTTACATCCGACACGATTGAGACTAGTTACGGTAACGAGCTAGTTGATGACCTCATGTGAATAAAATTGCATATCTTTTTAGCAATTTTAATAACCTCCATTAGAGTTAAAATATTTGTAGAGAAGCGTTACCTATGCCGCTGTGGCTTAGTTGGTAGAGCGACAGACTCGTATACTTGATTACTTTCTTAGAACAATGTTAGAGACATCTGTTGGCCGTGGGTTCAAGTCCCACCAGCGGCTTTCTCTCTTA
Organism: Candidatus Hodarchaeota archaeon; assembly: GCA_016840305.1. Next base: position 24,091 of record JAEOSP010000222.1, on the reverse strand, counting down.
GGAAGAACCTTTATTGGTGTTCTAGCCACTTCATCTTGAAGAAATCATTAAAGGTGTATATGGGGAAATTCGAATAATGATCAATTATTTCCGTAATCTGTTCGACTCCCTTTTTGTAATAGTCTCTGACAATCTTCTTCTTTCGTTCTGATGCAACCAGAGATTCAAATTTTTCGAAATAATTATGCATTCTTACTTTCCATTCTCCCCTTGATCTTCGATCTAGTCGATAAATAATTGGTGTTTCAATTTCTTTCATCTTAAGCGATTTTAGAGATATATAATTCCAGAAGATAAGGGGGAAGGCATACCCAGCATCATCTAAATCAGTGGGGAGTGTATTGACCTTGTATCCTTTCAAACCACAAAAAGCATCTGTTATATTCATACCAAATATTTCATTAATTGTTTGTGTAAGGTACATATTTGTGATATATCTATCAACTGGAACTTTGGTATTATCTTTCCAAAAACGATAAGAAAGATATCTACTTGTAGATACGAGGTCAATCATAGGATCAGATTCAAATTCTGTAATTATTTCTTTAATAGAGAATGGAGCATGCTGTAAATCCGCATCAAATGTAATTAAAAGGTCATACTCCTTTTTTGCCTCGCGAAATAATGTAAGAATTGAGTAACCATACCCTAATGGTCCATCTTCATGCTGAACAGTTTTCAACTTGTAATTTTGCTTTAATTCTGTATAGATCTCTTTAGATTTATCTGTACTGCCATCATCTAACAGGAGTACATCAATATCATAATTTTTACACTCTGTATCAAGATAGTCATATAACGATATTATGCATTCGGAGAGATATGCTTGCTCATTAAAAAGTGGAATACCAATTAAGATCTTTATAGAGATGCCTCCAATAGAATCAGCAACAATTTGAATGAATATTGCGTTAGTTCGTTAAAAATGTGATTTGGTTTATCAACTCAACGGTTGTGACATTTTTACTTTTTTTACCGATTTGTTCGTAAATTCCCTTCAGTGTTTCTAAAAAGTAAAATGAAACAAAAGTAGATGGTGAAAAATTAAATATATTTTTGATGGGTCAATTTAAAAGAATAGATATTGGAGTCAAAATGTGGCTCTATTTTAGAAGATTCTTTGCGAAAATGATTCAGATTCTTTGTGAAGTACTCTGAAATATTTTTAAAACTTCTTTTTCTCGGGTAAAATAGTGTGTCCTAACTATACAGGGGCAGGCACATCAATTAGAAACGATAACGGTAGGATATTATGTCTGATTTCGATCCCGAACTTCAAGAGATTCTACGAAAGAAGGCTTCTTCTTTCATGAAGGAAACTGCATTCTTTAAAGACGTGAATCAAGACGGAGTTACTCACATCGACGATGAGAACATCGAGAAGATTATTCAAACATCTCCTTTACCAGTTTTAGTTGACTTTTCTGCAGATGCATGGTGTAAACCTTGCCAAATCATGGCACCTGTTTATGAAGAGTTAAGTCATGATTTCGCTAGAAAGGTGATTTTCCTTAAAATCAACACAGACCACAATCCACAGGCATCTGGAAAGTATCGGATCTTTTCTGTACCTACTTTCGGCATGTTTAAATCAGGTAAACGGGTAGCACAACGAGCTGGGGCGGCACCGAAAGTGAAATTCAAAGTTTGGATTGAAGAAACTTTGCAAAGGAGCGGTGAATAAGTACATAAAGTATCAAATAATTTTTAAAGTGAGAGAATAAACTTGAGAGAAAAATGGAAGAAAAAACGGTTAAGAAAACGGAAACGAAAAGAACGAAGAAGGAAAGGATAATTTTCCCTCTGGTTTTTAATAAGATTGATTTAACAAAAAATACAAAGCCCTTGTCCCTGTATCTTCTTATGGATCATCAGGTGTGTTCTTATTAATGATCATAGGTATAATAGGATCTCGAGGAACAGTACCGACTTCAAAAGATTCAACAGTATCATTCTTAGTTGATAACAAACTACTTTTTGAATGTCCTTCAGAAATTGTACAAGCTTTTCAAAGATTTCAAGAAGAAACGAATATAATTCTCGATAATTCAGCATCAGGGGGAATAACAGCCTTGGGATCTCCATCTCTTGGGAAAATTTCTCATATTATATTATCACATCTACACTATGATCATTGGGGGGGTATTTTGCATATTTTACATCGTATCATGTTATTTGAGAGAGAAAAAAGAGAAAAAAAGCCTTTAACGCTTGTAGTTCCAAAAAACTCCACTTTACCCTTCCAGTTAAGAATGAACCACGTCTTTGAATTACAAATAGACAACTTTCCTTTGAGAGATGATGATTTCTTAATGAGGTTTCTTGCGATTGAAATTGGTACTGCAGTTTCTCAGATTCTAAGAATCGAGGTAATTGAAAGTGGACAGATTTTAAATTTAGACCATGGGTATTTCCTAACGTGTAAAAACAATAAACACATTCCAGAAGGTTCAGTTGCATATAAATTAATCTATAATAAAGTGAAACTAGATGTTAACAAAGCACAAAAGCTAGGAATCCCTTTTGATTATACACTAAAGAAAATTGAACGAAATTCTGATTCTGTGGTAATTAATGGGAAAAAAATTTCAAGATTGGATATTTTTCATGATATAGATGTTAACCTCGGATATTCTGGGGATACTGCTATTGATTCTGATCTATTAGAGTTTTTCAAAGATTGTGGTATACTAATTCATGATTCTACATACTTAGATAACCAAGAAGGTTATCACCTTGATCTACATTCAGATCTACACTCAATAATTAAATCAATTAATGATTTCGAGAAATTATATGCTTTCATCCCAATTCATTTCTCAATCAGATACACTGCAGAAGAAATCACACAAAAGATATTGGATATCCCAGAGCAAAAATTTGCAGTAATAAATCCATTAGAGATTTTATTAATTCATGTAGATGACAAATCGATTGTAAAGTGTTTTAAAAATCCTGATTAACTACTATTTACTCTTAACGAGGAATTCAAACCAAGTTGAAAGAAGTGAGTAACCTGCATTCTTAGAAAGTTGTTTTACTAATTTTTTTGTACCTGATCCATATTGTAAAGCCTTTTTTGGCTGATTTGACATACTCTTTGATAATTCAAGAGAAATTGCGAGTTTTCTTAAGATCATTTTCCCTATAGGTTTGTTTCCATTAACTAAAAGAAAATGGTCAGATATAGGAATATTATGAGCACATTTAATCAGTTCTGGAGATAAAAAAGGATATATCAAGTCAATCCCAAACAGATCTGCAATTTGTCTTTCCATGTTAATCTGTCGATTTCGGAGCTTCTCTAAATCCTCTCCCATTGTTTTTTCAATTCTGATCATATCTGATTTTGAAGCAAGAATTGAGTATTTATTATATCCACCAAAAAGCTCATCAGCGCCTTGACCTAAATAAACAACCTTGGTATCAAAATTTTGATATAGATAACTCATACCAAGATATAATGGGACGGCAATTGAGATCTCTCCCGCATTTTTTACAATGTTAAGTCCTATTAATTTAGTGATTGCAGTGTTCACTTTCTGTATGTCCAGAAAACATATGTTCAGAGGTAATTCTAATTCAAAAGCTCCATTTGATGCATTAATGACATCATAGCTTCCTTCAACTCCGACTGCTACCAGAAATATTCTATTAGTTTCAAAATTCTCCTTCATGACTTTTGCTATGATAGAAGAATCAAGTCCTCCACTATAAAGCAACCCTATGTTCCCTTCACCATGGTATTGTCTAACTGCATCACTTATTAAGCTCTCTAACCTCACGATGGTTCCTTCTACACTTCATAAATATTAAAAGTAATCTTATCAAGTTTTATTTGTTTTTATGACCTTTTTAGATATGTTTATTTTTGTCCAACAAATTCAGTCATACCGTTCCTTTTAAGAAAGAGACTGAAAAAAGTTGTCACCACAAAATAACCAAAAGAATCTTTCATCAAATATCTTTAATGAGCGTGGATATCACATGACGGAATCTAAGCAAAAAAATGGATTGCGAAAACAATATGAATCCTTTTTCGCCCCTTGGGGAAGAATGTTAGCTAAAACTAGTATTACTCCGAATATGATATCTATTTCAAGTGTTGCAGTTAGTGTTCTCAGTTGTTTTATTTACGCCAGTGGTCCTGAGATTGGTTCCAGTTTGGGGTTATTAGGTGGAACAATTTTACTTGGATTCTCATCACTATTAGACATGATGGATGGTAGTTTAGCACGAGCTAAAGGTATTGCGGGTCATTTTGGTGCTCTATTTGATCGTACACTAGATAGAGTTTCTGAATTCTTTTTTCTGCTTGGAATAATGGCTGGGGGATATGTTACTCCAGAGTTAGTGTTTTTTTGCTTTGAAGGTATGATTCTAGCAAGTTACGTGCGTTCTACTGCTGAATTACGTGGTGGATTAAGTATGGACTCCACAAGTGGCATATTCGAAAGAAAAGAAAAGCTTACACTGCTATCAATAGGTTGTGTAGCAGAAATCCTGCTTATTGAAAATGTCGCACCAGGTATTTGGCCGTTTCCAACTCTTGGAATCCTAGCTATTATTATTTTCATTATTGGGCTAGCTTCAAATATTTCTGCCTTACAACGTTTGTTATATGCCCGTAACTACCATAAATCCAAAGAGGGTTAAATTCATTGTTTGCTTAATAAAGCAATAATAATTGAATTAAACGCCTAATTCTGTAATCTTACGATAACTTTTATTTTTATCACGTTTGGTTAAAACCTTACGCCTATCATCGGATATTATTCTGGAAAGATTATCCAATGCCTGATTTACGGCTTTTTCAGCTCCAAAATCAGTAGCCTCAGAATTGTATTTTTTACCTGAACCAGAATTAAGTCTAATAGTTACAGTAATGGAAAACTGTCCACGTTTTGATTGTGATAAATTTCTTTTAAAACGAACTATTAAATCACATTGTGTTCCTAACCAGGATTTATAACGTTTAATAATTGAATTTCCCTTTCGCATTACGTGTGATTTGATTGAATCATCTGGGGCTTGCATAACCACAATATCATATTTTACAGGGTAAGATTCTGTTATCGCTAATCGAATAATATCTAAAGGGGTAATGATTCCGATTTCTTCATCATCACCTTGAATAAAAAACGAAGTTTCCTTTTGATTAATGAAACGATCCATAACTTCTAGTAACGGTGTATTACCAGCCAAGATGCTTATTGGTTGTAAAAAATCTTTCACAGGAACTAGGTGCCAGTCTTTATCACGATCTCCTGTAATATCACCAACTGTAGCTCGCTTTTCCCTTTGAGTATAGAGAAAAGACCTATCTCTTATGATTCCCAAAAACTCATTAGTTGAGCTAAATACTGGGATACGACTGAATCCATGAGTTCGAAAACTTGTTAGGGCATTCCCTACAGAATCATTTTCGTTAAGGGAGGTCAAGTTCCAATTTACAGCGTCAGAATTTTTCAGTGGAGTTTGACCATTGACAAGATATTGGAGTTCAGCGAGAACCTTTCCGTCTTTAATAGCTCCTTTAGCAAAATTATGTTTATTGATGATAGGGATATACCTTGATCCACTGTTTATCATCATTTCTCCAATTCTAATTGGATTATAAGAGGATTTCTCGACAATAGGAGGAACTCTTTTATCTAAATATGATTTGCAAAGAGATTCGGGATTTATTCCCTTTCCGACAATATCACGGGTTCGAATTAATCCAATATATTTTTGGGAATCATCAATAATGATTATGATGTCATTAACTTCCTGTAATAAACCCATAGCCTTAGATACTGTTTCTTCTTGCCTCAATACTGGCGGAAACTCAATTTCTAAAGAGAGATCTCTATCACTCATAATCATAACCCTCCCTCAGATTAGCTTTTTTTCAGATATAAACTCTTCTATCTGAATACAACTGATATTAAGCTAATTTCTGTTCCTAGAGCTTTGAATTGTTATTTTTTTCCTACAAACTGGACAAGTTCTACGAATTTTCAACCATTCTGCTAAATGTGGATAATGTGCTGGTGATCCACATTCAGGACACCGCACTAGTGATTTTACATCTGAAATTTTCGTTCTACAAACTACACAGTTTTCTTCTAAATCGCCTTCAGTGCTAAGAGATGATGTTTGAGAACTTGTCGAAGATCCAAAAGAGGAGGCGATCTCAATATTTTTTGCACGGAGACGAAAAGTATTTGCTGCTTGTTGAGATTCTATTAACTCTGAAGCCTGACGATACAACGATATTGCACGATCGGGATGTTGTTCTTCATTAGCTAATGCAGCTTCGGCGTATACGAATCCAGGGACTACATCCCCCAAACTTTCAATGAGTTCTTCATAAAGAGCTATTGATTGATTTCGATTCTTTTTTCTTAAAAGATCTCTTGCGGAATCTATTACTTTCAGTATTCTATCAAACTCAAACACTTTTTCTTTTAATTCTAGTGTCTTTGTTTCCGAGAATTGTTCTGGATGTTTCTCCAAATTCTTCATAAGGCCTTTTGTAATGCTAAGTGATCTTCTAACCTTCTCTATATCTCCTTTCATCAAATGAGCTTGTATTTCATCCAAATATCTCTTAATTGCTTTCTCAGGATGTGTTGTTGTTCCTAAATATTGCTTGGATAGCGAATCAAAACCGTGTTTTTTCATTTCAGATGCTGCAGCAACTAATACTGCATTCGCTTCCTCCTCTGCTCCAATTGTACGTAAAAGTTCTGCTGCTTCTATATACTTCTGTTTCTGATATGCATGTTTAGCTAAATTTCTTATACTTTGATCACGATTATGAATATAGCGTGTATTCTGATCTATAACTTGGATTGCTGCAGGTATAAAGTCAACTCCGCCATGATCTATATATACCTTCGCTGCTGCAAAAGGTTTTCTTGCTAATAGAAATGCTTTCGAGGCATTCAATGGATCTTTTTTTTCACCATAAATCCTAGCTAAACGCAAAAATGCTCTTTCAACTTTGTCAGGTCTGAAATAACTTTCAAATTTCCGAAGAACAAGGATTTGAGATGCTTCTGGTGTTCTTAATACCATTTCAGCCGCTTTATTTATTGAAAATTTTGAATAAACCCCTATTGCTTCAAGAAATCGTCCTTGCTGTTCTAAACGGGTGGCTTTCTTTGATTGTTTTCCTTTCGAACCCAATATTTTTCGTAGGATGATTAATCCTGATCCAAGTATCAAAATAAGAATGAGTAAATCGAGATCCATCATTATTCACTGGTAAATTTTTTTTTGGGTCAGGTAACTGTAATAAAAGTGGGGTCTTAGGTTTTAAAGTATATTGAACGCAAAGCGAGTTTAATCTTGAAATAATTCTTTTCGAGATATATTTCTTATTTTTTATTTAAGATTTTTCTGTTTCGGAATATCCAAAAGTGAATCAGCCCTCTAAATCTAGAATATCAATACTTATCTGGCATAAAATCCTAATAATTTATTTCTATTTCTTGTTTCTGTAGTAAATAACTAAAGCTTTGAGTAATTTCAAACTAGTTAAAATGAAAATGATTCATTGTTAAGCATACTTAATAATTGCTTATTATTTTGAATTTTAACATCTAATCCCAATCAAAATCTATATTTTACAGATATTTTTCAAGAAAGATAAGTTGTGGATAATATGTTGCTATTAATTCTAACAGTCAATACTGAGAGTAAGAGAACAAATTTCAAAGAAAATCACATTCAGGAACAAAATAATATGTCTTCTTGGCAATCTTTCTTTAATCAACTTTCTCGCCCGCAACGAAATAGTGTCAATTCTACATCTGAATTTATATGTCATTGCGAAAAAGGAGAATTAATAAGAAACTTGGATATGGAATACATCCATATAGGAAAATGTTCTTCAAGCTGTTTTTGCGCTATAATAGAAATAGATAAGTCTAGTGCACGAAGATTCAGTAACAGTATTTCTATATCACAAACAGATGCATTAAGCTGTAATAAAAATATTAAAACAAGTAATAGTTCATTAGAACAGTTACTAGATAATCAGAATAGTCCCTCGTGTACTGATTAGGATTCGAAAGTTATCATATGGTTTGCGATTCTAAGGATTGCTTTTCTCAGTAAACCATTTGCTTCTTTCCATTTCAACCCCGTTTTGTGTAAAGTTTGTCCCCAGGTTCTACCCTGCAAGATTCTTGACATTATTACAAGTTCTTGTGAATTGCTCAATTTAATCTCTAGAGGTATCACGAAATAACTGACAACAAGCTCCTGTAAGACATCAACCGCTAGTAGGAAGTTTAAATTTCCCTCAATGTATTTTTGTAATCTATATTTCCCGCTTTGAGTCATTTTCACCTTGTAATCCGCATTATTTGCACTGGAGCGTAGAATGAGTATAGCTAGTTCAGGTTTGATATCGAAAAGTGAGTGTCTCAACAGATAAATAAACTGTAAAGCAAAATTTCTTGATGCTTGGTTTATTATCTGTCTTGCAGCTTCTGAAATCGGATTAATTAAAACTGTATTCCATTCTCCTGTCTCAGAGGATTTTATTGGTCTGATATGTATTATTTTGAATCCGAACTTGTTCCAAAATTTCACTAATTTAGGGGTAGCACCACAGCTCACACCAACCCAATCTTGATCTCGGTTATTTTCCATTATTTTTTCAATTGCTACCCTCCCAAAACCTTTATTTAGAAAATCGGGATGCGAGGCTATCCGCACAATACGTATTCCCTTTAACTCTGCAAACAATGGCGAGAAATGACGTATAGCAATTGATGGAATCAGATTCCCATCAATAAAATCCCCTTTCATAATTCTCTCAATGTTTTCAGAATTAAGAGTTCCCTCTCTAGCAAGCTGACAAGCTAGTATTATCCGTTTATTTCCTTTTGAATCAAATACGGTAAGGTTCCCTAAGAAATGTTTCTTTGAATCTGCGATTAATAAAAGATCGTTAGGCTGATTGCGATAATGGGCATAAATGAGAATTCCCATCATTTCTTTCAATAATGGAAGATTTTCATCTAAAAACAACTCGGAGGAATCTTTGTATGAAACAAAACTGGTCTCATCCTCAGAATTAAATTGATTTACATTCTCATTTATTCCCCTTTCAAGTTTCAGAAAGAATGTATCATTCATTAAGGATTCAATTGGATCTCCTATGAGATATCGAATTGGTTCAGTCAATTTAAAAATTCTATATTTGCTTTTATATCGTCTTTGAATATGATTCAATATTTTATGTTGAAAACTTCTCCCTGCTCCTTCATAACCATGAATTGTTGAAATTAAGATTTTTTTTGCTCTCATTCCGACAATCTCTAGTAATTTCTCTTGTGGAAACGCCGCTGCTTCATCCACTACTAGAACATGACAATTTATATCCTTTGTTACGTCATAAATCCATTTAAATTCAATATAAGATCCCTTGTTAACCTTAATTCCAACAATCTGTTCCTCATCTTTCTTCAGATGATGAGAAATCTTGTTTGTTGTCAAACCTCGCAAAATAAATTCAAAAATTGTCTGTGTATGTAAAATATCTCTTGCTGTGATAATGATCTTCAATTTGAATGTAGGGTTTTCTATGATAGATTGGGCAATGGATAATCCAACTGCTGCTGATTTCCCTCTTCCACGATCCGATATCACTACATCCGTATTGATTGATGATTTATCTCTTTTTAAATCCGACACAATGTCTTTAATTACTTCATACTGGCTAGATGAGACTGGAATTCCAATAATACTTTGATTAAGATTGAAATTGAAGGGCATTGGATTAAAAAAAGTGATCAATTTTTCAGTTTCTTTTATACTTCTGAAACATCCAGAATTCTTTGCAATATTTGTTAAAAACCAATCAAGTAAGTTTGAGGTTTTCGAACTGGGTAAATATTCTTTGTTCACTGATTTAATCCAGATATTTCTCTCATCCCCGATTATAATAACTAACCCTCCTCCTCGAACTGTTTCAACAAGTGAAATTAGATTATTTGGACTAAAGATATTTCTTAAATCTATAACTACAAAATCAAGAGTCGAACCTAAATAAGCATTGATTTGGTTTATTAAAATGAACTCTACTTGAGGAAAGACATTTACCGTATTTATATTAAGGTCCAGTTGTTGTAGAAAAGGGGAATTGGAACTAGCAATTACTGCTTTGACATTATTTTGTTTTTCTCTTTGGAGACTATCGAAAAATTCAGATATTTTTTTGATTGCTTTGTCGTAGGATTCAAATAAAAACAGAGAACGATTGTATTTATCGAGTCTTGATCTCTTATAGCCAGTTGAACTCATCATAAATCGTTGCTCAATCGATTTTTATCTTCGTAACACGTTTATTCATAGAATCTAATATCTCATTACAGACCCCTAGAGCCATTTCATGCTCTTTTTTAATCGATTCAACCTCTGAAATGATTTTTCTTTGGTCTGAATGGGAAATGCGACTATTAAGTAGCTGTTTTATTGTGTTTAAGCGAGGAAAACTACTACATACATGTGGCTGCATCAAATTCTTCGTTCCTTCATCTGTTTTTTGGATAAATTTTGCCACACCTGGAAAAAGTGTATAGTATAGCCTAGGCCTTCCTGGTCCATCTCTTGGCCGTTCTTTCCCCACAACTAGGTTTTGCTTTTTTAAAACATCCAGATGTCTGATGATTGATTGAGGATGGTCATGTAACCTTTCAACAAGATCATTAACAAAACCTTCTCCTTCCGCTAGTTCCACTAGCATGCGCCTTCTAGTTCTATTGGATAGTAAATGTAAGATATTATCGATTTCTTTGTGTTTTATTGGTTTATTACTCTCAATCTGATAAGATAAGATTTTCAATATCAACTCAATTTCATCAATAGGGTTATTACTCATTTAAAACACCTCTCATACAAAAAATTGGGATTCAGACGTTAAAATCTCTTTTATTGATGATGATTTCTCGTTAAACTTTTTAAAATTACTTTTGAAATCATTTGCTTCATCTTTTAAATCGGAAAGGTCTAAAATATCCCCATATTCTCGATTAAGCGAAGAAAGAATTTCTAGTGACGAGATTGGATCAGCTTCAGCAAATGATTCTACAAGTAATAACTCAATGGGTATATTTCTTGGATTCAGATAATAAGTAAGAAGTGAGCTTGCTACTTGACCCATCATTGTGAAATTTGATTTTTTACCTCCATTTTGACTTTTATCTGAATGAAATGAAGTTATATGATGAATTGTTGGAGGTATTGCAATTTCACGATTATGACTATATACTCCATCAATTAAAATTATCTTAGAAGGATTTAATTTATTGTAGAAGAGCAATAATTCTTCAGCTAATTGATAACTAACCACATCAGGAATTGGAAAACTACTAGTTGTGATGATGAAGTTATTTGTTCCTATTCGCACTTTCATTATTGAAATCGGGAGTAAAATGCTCCCAGCCTGCAGTTGGATCATTTCAGTCAAGTAACTAGAAAATACACCAGCTATTTTTCTCTGGTTTGTACCAGCAGATAGTAATTTTCTTGCCACAGATTGAGCTACAGCCCCATAATGACCTAATAACTCTAATATTATGACTTCTTCAGGATTTTCATCTATAGGATACTTTAAAAATTTAAGAGTCTCTTCCTCATCAGCTTTTTCTAACCAATCCTCGATTTCCTCTGTTAATTCCTCAATATTCATTTTCCTACTCTCTTTAATCTATTAACTTTTCCTAAATCCTTAGGATGATTGTATTGCGTTTATTGCTTTATCAAAATCTCCTCTTTCGATTCTAGGTTTTTTGGACTCAGCAATTTTTTTAATATCTCTGTCAGTATTAGAGACAGAACCACTATTTACATTGGTTAGAAACCGTGAAGTCGCATATGTTGATGCCAATCTGACCACACCTTTAATATCAGCACCACTGAATCCATCTGTTTTTTTTGTTATTTCTTCTATATCAATATTACTAGCTATTGGTTTATTCCTAATGTGTACCTGAAAAATCGCCTTTCTTTCAGATTTATCAGGTAATGATAGTTTTATAATATGATCAAATCTACCTGGCCTTAATATTGCTGGATCAATGGAATCTGGTCGGTTTGTAGCTCCAATAACAATAACTCCAGTTATTTCCTCTAAACCATCCATCTCAGTTAAAAGCGTTGTAACCAATCTTTCAGAACTATTTGAGTTACTAGAAGGAGATCTTTTGGGAAAAATCGTATCTATTTCATCAAAGAATATTATACAAGGTGAAGTCATCCTCGCTTTTTTAAATATCTCCTCTATGATCCTTTCACTCTCTCCTATCCATTTTGAAAATATTTGTGAACCTTTAATTGAAATAAAATTCATTGAAGATTCATTTGCAACCGCCTTAACTAGCAGTGTCTTTCCTGTACCAGGAGGACCGCTCAAAAGTACTCCACTAGGGGGTTCATTTCCCATATATTCGTACAATGATGGATATACAGTAGGCCACTCAATCACTTCTTTAAGCTGTTGTTTGACGAGCTCTAAACCACCGATATCAGACCATTGGATTGAAGGAATATCAACAATCACTTCTCTCAAAGCGCTTGGTTTTATCCCCTTTAAAGCGAGTTCAAAGTCATCGGCTCTAACAGCGATCTGGTTCAATAGTTCTGTTGGTAGAGATTCACCCCAATTTATTTTTGGAAAAATACGTCTAATAGCTCTCATTCCTGCTTCCTTAGTTAGGGATGATAGATCAGCCCCAACGAAACCTTTTGTACGCTCAACGAGGGTTTCGATTTTTACATCATCAGCCAACGGCATATATCGGGTTTGTATTTCAAGAATGATTTTCCGAGCGTCAGATGTGGGTACAGGAATCTCTATTTCTCTATCAAATCTTCCAGGACGTCTTAACGCGGGATCTAAGGCATTTGGTCTATTGGTTGCACCAATAACGACAGTTTCACCTCTACCACTTAATCCATCCATTAGTGAAAGTATTTGGGAAACAACTCGTCTTTCTACCTCTCCCGATCCTTGATCATCACGCTTTGGGGCTATACTATCAATTTCATCAATGAATATGATACTCGGTTCGTTCTGAGCTGCTTCATCAAAGATTTCCCGAATTTTTTGCTCACTCTCCCCATAAAATTTCGACATGATTTCAGGTCCAGAGACATGAATAAAATGAGAAGTTGATTCACTTGCAACAGCTTTTGCAAGCAGGGTTTTACCAGTCCCTGGTGGTCCATGTAAAAGAACACCCTTGGGTGGTTTCACCCCTAAACGTTGAAAAAGCTCGGGATATCGCATTGGAAGCTCCACCATCTCTCTCAATTGCTGAATAGTTTCATCTAGTCCTCCAATGTCCTCATAAGACACACGGGGTATTACTTTACTTTCAGTTTTTCCTTCCAAAGAAGCAGATTCTATTAGAATATCAGTTTGGTCGTTTACAATAACAGATTTACGGTCAGGTTCAATTTTAGTTACTTTATACTCAAAGATATTCTCCATAGAACCGAATCGCATCTTATCACCTATGGAAATCGCACGACCTTGTAATTTTTGATGAAAAAAGTCTTTAGCATTCCCAAGAGAATTTTTTGTTACGGATAGTAGCGATACAGAGGTAGCTACTGCCGTTTTGGCTTTACGTACGGTGATAAAATCATCTAGATGAGTTCCTGCATTACTCCTTGTTATCCGATCTATTAGGATAATATCGGCGTTTTCATCTGGATCATAAGCTGGCCAAACAATTACAGAAGTTTTTAGTCCAGTATTACCTTCAATCTCAATTACATCACCTGAATTAATACTTAATTGCCTCATAATCCTCTTGGGAATGTGTGCAATACCCTTACCTACATCACGGTATTTTGTTTCTGATACTTTTAGCTTATATTCATCAGATGACAAATTTTTGAGACTCCTTTCTGTGATGGACACTTGTTGTTAATTGATGTTTACTTTTGTTCCAGGCTGATCTATACACTTATCCTTTTCAAGTTCAACTTCTAATACACCATTTTTAAATTTAGCAGTTGCTGAGTCAGGAATAACAGAGCAAGGAAGGTCTAGTTCTTTGTAGTACTTACGTCGATGATCATCCGACTCAGCTTGAATCAGTAAGCTTGTTTCTGTTGTTGATAAATCGACATTTTCTTTTTTAACTCCTGGAATTTCTGCTATTACACGAATTACTTTTGTATCCTCAATGATATCAACCAAAGGCTCCCTTTCAGGTGAGGTTTGATACTTTCCTGCTCCCTGTTCCACCTTTTGTGGAGTGTTACCAAATCTTTCAATTCTAGGTCGACCATCAGAGTCAGTGGTCATTCTAAATCCCCAAACAAAACCTGGGGCATTTTTAAAATCGCCTTTTTGGGCATTAAAACTGAATTTTCTTAGCATGTCCTCTATGATATAGTCCATGGTATCGAATATGTTCTCAAAATCGAAACCTGCACCAAAATTATTCATGAAATTATTTAGAAATTCATCAAAGGGATTATCTTTTCGTCGTCTCCGCCTTGGAAAGCGGTCATCATCATCATAATTATTTCCTGTGGGACTAGGCATAACACATCTCATCCATAAAGAGTATTTTTCCTTGATTAGTATTTATAGGGGGTGGTTTATAAATTTATTCACAAAGTATAATTTTATTCACTTGGAATGAATATATTAATTCTCATTTTAATAACCTTATTGTGATATATAAGTTGTAGAATATTTGAATAACAATAACTCTTTACTGCATATTTACGTTCAAAACTTTTAACGATATTTAGACATTCTTTACTCATTTCTTTAAAAAAGAATACTATATTTCTTTACTTAACTTTCTTAATGGTCTGTTACATAATATTTAAACCTTTTTTTTAATAAAAGATAATTCATACATGTTTTCAGAAAAATAAATAGAAAAATTGTCTTCAATTGCGATTCTTTTAGTATGATGGATGTTAAAGCTAAAAATAAACATTTTAGAGGCGACTGTCTATTTTTCTATTAATTTATCCCTCTTTTGGAATAATTTTTATAGCCTCTTTCGGTTTTTGTTTATCATACTATTAAGATAAATTTATTCTGAATCTGGGTTGTTATATTATGGAAAGTCCAAGATCAGCTGAAGAAATACGAAAAATTGAACTATCTCTTGAAGAATTGGTGAATAAATTTCAAAGTAGAGTTCTTTTGATACGTGAAGATATGAAGTCCCTTATTGACGAATTGGAATCATTGAGAATACACATTGGAGAACTTCGCCAAACTTCTAATGATAGAACTAGAGAAATTTCCGATTTAACGAATGAATCCCAATCTCGGAGTCAAGAACTTAACGAAATTCAAGGAGAACAGGTAACAAACGAAACTAAGCTTGATCGGCTTAAGGAAAAGATTTCTGAATTTCAATCTCTCCTAAGAACGAAAAAAAATCAATTATCTGATTTAGAGTCAGAACAAGCCTCTTTAGAATCAATACTTAAACGAGACGAGAGCGAATTTTCATCTCTCAAAAGGAAGTTTGATGAAATTCAACCAAGTTACGAATCAAAGATCAAATCGATTCAAGAAGACTTGAAAAACCTTGAATCAAAAAAAGATCTTCTAAATTATAAATATAAGGCTATCAGAATTTTAAGTAAGTCGTATTTACATACTCCTGAAGTAAATTTGGTTAGATTCCTTGCTCAAAAACCAAGTCTAAGTTCCACACTAACAGAAATAAAATCTGCTCTAGGCATCGACCCAGTAAGTCTAAACTCAATGTTGGAAAAGCTTGCTGAACGAAAGGTTCTTGTATTTGATCCATCTGCGGAAACAATAGAAGTTCAAGAGAAAATTGATTTATTTAATAAGGAGGCTTAATGAATGGAAACAGATGCAATTAAAGAGAAATACATTCGTAGTGAAGAAGCCCTAAACAGACTTCGTGATGATATTTCTCAACTGATATTCGCAAGAATTCAAGATTTACAAGGCACGAAGGATTACTTAGAAACTCTAGTCAAGGAGAAAGAAGCTGTTGATGCTCAGTTAGTAGAACAAAAAGCAAAAATCGCCTCTTTCAAGGACAATATCGAAAGTCACAAGACTTCTATAGTTAATCAAAAGAAAAGAAGTTCGGAACATATTGAGGAAATACAAAAAAAAGGTGTTCTTCTTCGTGAGCTGGAAAGAGAACAAGAATCTGTTGTTTTAACAACAGAGGCGGTACAGAAAAAGATTCAGAAAATTAGACTCGATATTGATAATAGAAAGATTGCTATTTCAGATTACCAAAAGAAAATACATACACTTGAGCAACAATTATTGGAAGAAACTGAGAGAAAAGAACAAGAACGAGGAAAGCTAGTTAAAGCAATTCAGGAAATTCAAAACGACAACAAAATTCAATCTTTTCTTCTCGAGGAATCAGCAGAGGATCTTCCAGAAGTAGAAATACTTGCAGAATTAATGAAACAGAAACGAATTACAAAAGATCAACTTAAGCAATCTTTAGATGGGAGAATTTCTCCTGTAATTGTAACTCGAACTGTTGGTCAAATGATTGATAAAGGTTTAATTACATTTAATGATCGTAATGATACTTTGTCACCCAGTTAGCCAAGAGGTCCAATAAAATCATTTCATTACAACACGAGAAATTTTTCTCCCCTCATTATTTGAAATGAAGGAGTATATGTCAAGATGTGGGATTTTTACAGAGTTCTTAAATCTGGCCTTGTACAGTGCACTGCTTGTCCACGATTATGCCAGCTTGCTGATGATGAAGTAGGATGGTGTGGAGCAAGAAAATGCGAGGGGGGCATAATCAAACCAAGAACATATGGCAAAATTTCCTCTCTAGCCGTAGATCCTATTGAAAAGAAACCTCTTTACCATTTTTATCCAGGCGAATGGATTCTTTCATTTGGTTCACACGGATGCAATCTAGGTTGCCTTCATTGTCAAAATTCCTCCATATCAATGGAACGTTCAATTTCTGGGTTAAGAAAAATGTCTCCTGAAGAGGTAGTCAATAAAGCACTCTCTAAAAATATAAAACTCATTGCCTCAACTTACAATGAACCCATGATTGCTTTTGAATATGTTAGGGATATCGCTATCCTAGCTCATAAAAATAATCTAAAAATGGTTGTCGTTGATAACGGTTATATTACGAAAGGATTAGCTACAGCCCTTGGACCTTACATTGATGCAGCTAATATTGATATCAAGGGGTTTTCCTCTGAATTCTATAAAGAAATTTGTGATGCTCCTTCATGGAAACCGATTTTAAGAACCTGTGAAATTTTTCATAAAATAGGAGTCCATCTGGAGTTAACGAATTTAATAATTCCAACTAAAAATGACTCTGACAAAATGATCCGCGAATTATGTGAATGGATAATAGAAAAACTGGATCCAGCTGTTCCACTTCATTTTTCACGATTTCACCCTGATTATAAATTGCGAAATATTCCTGCAACACCAATTTCTACATTAGAAAACGCGTATGATATAGCTAAAGACTTAGGACTCCAGTATGTTTATGTTGGCAATATCCGAAATCATAAAGGTAATAATACATTCTGTCACAGCTGTGGAAAATTAGTAATACAACGTTCTGGCTATTCAACATGGAAGGATAATCTAAAGGGTGACCAGTGTGTCTCATGTAGTACCCACTTACCCATAATAAACCCAGAACATTAAGAGTGTTTTACTTTTCCTCAATGAGAGAGTAGGGGATCTGGTATACCTTGTTTTGCGAAAATCCAAACGCTAATATTTGTGGAAAAACTCCAATTAGCCATACAAATGGGGAAGGCCAAAAACGCATATACTGTCTATCCTTTTTTGAAGGAAGGAGTGAGTGTCCTGAAGGATGACTATGGAATAATGCTACAAAGCTCTTTCCTCTTTGCTGAAAGAAAGATATTTGTTGAATCAAAACTGAATAATCCAAGGAGAAACTTGATGAGGAAGCATCAGTGTTTTCAATTTCTGCAAATTCTTCTATGATAACTCTTCCTTCCTCCGAAACTAAACCAAAACACAAACCAATTTGTTCAATTAAACTTTTTTTCTCCAATAGGAGAATAATGTTCTTATAAACCGATAAGGAGAGCTCTAAGTCGGAATTCATCATAATTCTTCGTTTATTTGGAATTTAGTTTTTGTCTAATATTTTAGAATATCATAATGTGTCATTGTTTTCGCTTTAAACCCATAGTTTTCAACTTCATCTGCATATCTTTGCTGTGCTACGGGTTCTCCATGGATAGCATAAATTTTTTGGGGAGCTGCATACTGGGCCATCCGAATTAACCCTTCTAAAGATGAATGTCCTGAAAATTCATACCTGCTAATCTCTAGATTTAGGGTGGCATCAAAAACTTGGCCAAAACCATTGTCTAGAGATATGTTTCTTACACCACTAGCAATCTCAAATCCCATAGTACCTTCGACTTGATACCCAACTATAAATAATCCATTATGCGAGTTACTTCCACCCATTCGTAAATAGTCGTATACAGGTCCTCCTTCCATCATACCTGAAGTAGTTAATATGATACTTTGTTGTTCACGATTGATTAAAAGATCCCTTTTTTTCGATCGTTTCGCCTTTTGTGCAACATCATCTATTGTTCTAATCCCTTCATGCTCAAATGGGCTACGATATCCTTTCTCCTTCAATTCAATCAATATACGAGGAGATACCCATTTACGATTCAAATACCTTTCATAAATTGCATTCATATCAAGAATCATTCCATCTATGTAGACAGGAAATTTATGAAGAAATGAATCAAATTCGCTCATCAAATACGCCTGGATTTCTTGTGCTCTACCCAGTGCAAAAGATGGAATTATTGCTTTTCCACCCCGTGAATAACACGCAAGTAACGATTTTGTCAAATTTGAAGTTATTGTCTTTCTCCCCTCAATTTTCCGATTGGCATTTGTAGTTTCAGTAATCAAAACATCTATAGGATTGTCAGGATCGGGATATACCATTGGATCATGATAAGGTGTCTTTGCATCATTAAAATCTCCCGTATAAATAATTCGTGTTCCCTCCCAATCTAGTAATATTGCAGCACTTCCTAGAATATGACTTGCATCCAAAAACTCTGCAGTAATTCCACTAGCCAGACGAAATTTTTTCCCATAATAATGCGGAGTAATTTCCCTAAAGGCAGTTTGAAGGTGATGTACACCGTAATGATGAGGTCCTTCGATTTTCAGATGATCTTTCCAAAGGATTTGTACAATATCTTGGGTTGGATAGGTCATATGAACCGAACCTTTGTAACCAGCCCGAAATAGGGCGGGTACATAAGCAGAATGATCAATATGAGCATGAGAAATGAGAACTGCCGTAATATCATGTGCATACTTATCTACATCTGGAGCTGTTGAAACAAGTCCTGTTCTCCTTGGATGTAGTTGTATACCAGAATCAATGATAACTCTTCTGTCTTTGTCTGATATCATAACGCACGATTTTCCAACGGAATCAGAAGCGCCTAGAACACTAATTTCTAACATCTTAATTGCCTTTTTCCATTCTTCCTTAATAAAAAGTGCTTTAAGAAATTGTGTTCCCCAAATCATTGGATTATTATGGTTATTGAATATCAGCAGATATCACTTTCGGGAATTATCCTTGGTATAATTTTGTTATTCCTTGGATCACTTTTAGGTTTACCGGATCTATACGTTCTAGGTTTTTTTATTTTCGCTATTGGAATATTATCTATTATTATTCAGTGGATTACGACTGGTGGCATTGTTGAGATTTTAAATTGGATACCAATCATCTTGATAATCACTATTGTCTCCACTTTGAGTAGTGATTTTGTCTCACAATCAGCCTCAACCCAAACACTGACTTGGCCTGTATTGGGAATAATTATGATAGCAATATTCATTGTAATGATGTTTCAAGGTGGGGATCTTAATTTTATTGCTCCTTTCACCCCAGTGATCATTGGGCTAGGATTAATTGGTTTGGTTTTTGGAGAAGTTATCTGGATTGATCCTGTTAGGGGGTTAGCTTATAGTTTAGGCGCATTAGGTATTTTGATTATGGTTTTATGGCTTAAGTTAAGAAGTTCTCAAATGAAAGCTCCTTTAACTGGAGAATTATCTACTATTATTGGTGCAAATGGCATTGCGACAACTAATATATCGCCTCAAGATGAAGGAAGGGTTAAGATCGGAACATCAATTTGGAAAGCAACTTCAGATATGTATATTCCTGAAGAAACAGAGATCCAGGTAATCGGAGTTAGAAAAGACCGATTTACCTTAGATGTGAAAATAAAGAGAATAGGAAAATCAAAAGAGGGATAGAAGAAAAATCATAATTCTTAAGAGATCCCTACTCTATCCATTGAATCGAGAAAATCTTGTCGATTTTCTTTTAAAATGCAATAGAATTCATTTCTTTCTTATAAAAATTAGATCCATACTGGGTCGGTGGTCTAGCTCGGTATGACTCCGCTCTCACACAGCGGAGATCGATGGTTCAAATCCGTCCCGACCCACTATACTTCTCTTTAATTTTTTACTACTTAAAGGCATCCAGAATATATGTAAAGATCTCTTTCTCTGATCCTTTTGATACTTGTTGCAATCTTTGTACAATCAGCTCAGGAGTTGACTTTGCATACTTGTAAAATTTAGGAGTTCTATCTACAATTAAATCCAGATTTTCTGATAGACCTTTCGCCTCAATCCCATCGATTCGAATCTCTTCTTTGCAGTATTTCGCGATTTCTTTGGCTAAATGGGTTACAAAAATCCCCACTGAATCTGGAGATCTTCCCAATAAATCTAAAAATGCTGCTATAACACGAGCTGATGCTCCAGGCTCAGATATGCTTTCCATTTCATCTGCAAGCACTAATCTTGAATTAGGGCTCATGATCATCTTTGATAAGGTCCGTAGGGTCGATTCAAATGCACCTGCATTCATATGCCCTGCTGATTTTCGATAGTAATGGAGCTCCTTGAAACCCCCAATAAATGCATATTCGCAAGGAACAGAAAGTCCCATTTGTGCAAGGATAGTTATTACTGCAATGGCAACTAGTAATGTTGTTTTTCCTCCACTGTTGGCTCCTGACAATAAAACAATACGTTCTCCATTAACAGCTTTATTTTTACGCCCAATCTCACCTACTGCATATGAAACAGTATCAACACTAATTTGTCCTTTGATTTCTTGTTCTGCTAAGAATAAATTCTTTCCTTCATGAAAATAAATACCCGTTCCTTCTCCCACAATAAATTCAGGTAAAACAAGCTGATACGCAGCTGAAAATTTGCCAATCATTAGAAGATAATCCATCTCGAGCATAATACGAAGTGCTTTTTGTGCTTCCTTTTCAAAAACTGATAAAGACTTGGCAAGCTTCACTTTTAGTTCAAAAGCTTTAGAAGCACGTTTTTTTCTTAAAAAACTTGTAAAACGATCCTTAATCTCTTCTTGTGGATCAATTGGGTATTTTAATTCACGGGGGAAAATACCATTCAGATATTCAGCTTCATCATTAATTAAATTAAGCTTTGTTATCAATTCCTGTTCAGACTTATTTACAATTTCTTCTACGGCTAAATAAAGTTCATCATCAAGATATTCTCGCAAATCACTACTGCTTGAATTGGAACTGAACCCTTGTTCCTCTGCGGTTAAACCCTTCAACAAGGAGAGAATTTTTTCTCCCCCTAAATGGATAGTTGTATCTTGAAGTGTCTTCTCTAATTCTTCATTAAGATTAATCAAAATCTCATCTAGAATGGATTCAAAGCTAGTTTCTGCATTCAAGAGTCTAGAAAATTCTACATTAATCCTTCCACTCGGTTCTCCCGTTTCTTCCAGATCTTTTAACAATTCTCCAAGTTCTTGTATCGCATTTAAATCCAAATCACAAATGAAATGTTCTACTTTCTCTCTTGGTAGCATTTGCAAAAGAATAACCAAGCTAGAAAGGGCTTCTAGTGTTAGTTTGTTTTGAGCAAAAAAAATTAGGACTTTCTCTGGAATTATATTATTTTGTTCATGTCTCTGAGTTTCAGAAATTGAAATAACATTTGGTAAAATATCGTCAACGATATAATCATTACCGATCCATATGACTTCGTCTTGATCAACTAAAATTTCGTTAATTTTCTCATAGTCCTCAATAAAGAGAATTTCACAGTATCTTCCTATTTCACTTCTTTGGAGTTCATCTGATATTCTTGGATCAGTTGTTGCAATAACACGAGAAGCTGTATCGATTGATACACTATGTTCCTTCAAAGGAGCTAGTTTTCGTAATAGAATATCGTAATCATCTATTGATTGAAAGGATTTTTGTATCAAATTATACAATTCTTGTCCTTTCATTGTTAATTTCTGACGATTTTGGATCTTGGCAAGTGATGTTATAGGTAATGGGAAATACAAATATAATTTGGAACGAGCAAAGAATGTATTTCCAAATTTAGCTATCAAATCAATGATTCGATTGTATAATAATATAGTATCTTCTGTTTTTAGAAAGTCTTTGATTTGTTCTCCTGTTTCTTGGTAATGTAAATTTCTGCACAGACTGAGTGCAAATCGTTCACCAATCCCGTCGATGGAAGAGATTTCGGCAATATGAGAACTTCTTAACGCGTTCAGAACAAGATTTTCACTACCAAAATACGTAAGAAGTTTATCCTCGACAGAGGGACCTATTCCACGAATATCACGAAGTTTGACAATATTCAATACTATTACACTTCTGTAAATATCTATAAGAGTTTGGATAAATAAATTCCTTATAATCAGTACGATGATACATTATATTTTTTTTATTTCCTGCGCATTCACTAAATCGATAAATTCATGTAATTCTTTATTGGAACAATGATCAGAATAGGGAAAATAATGAACATCTAAACGCTTTGAAGCAAGATCGATAGCCCAGCCTGTTGGAGAAATCCTCAAAGAATTTAATAGACGAGACTCTGTTTCTTTATCCAACCCAGTAAGATTTTCAACAGTTCTTCTGCTACCAACAAACACTCTTGAGTCTGGTTCACGTGTAAAAATATCCCAACCCTTTCCAATTTCCTCGTATATCTGTACTTTCTCCTCAGGAGCCCAGATTTTAACATTTAACGCATCACTAATAGTTTTCAGTAATTTTTCCTTCCCTATTTGATAAGCTGCTATCCAAATTTCTTTATCAGAATCATTCCATTCTGAGAGAATTAATGTAAGGATTTCCGAAATAAGAGCTTCTCGTGAAGGAAAGTTATATCTGGGTTTATTTCCATAGGTATAATCCATCCAAAGAGGATTAGCATTCTGAAGAAGTTCATATTCATCAAGAATCGGTTTTCCTAATCGAAAATCTCCTGTATATACTTCTTTTTCATGGTCAGAGGATTCCATCGCAAACATAAGACTTCCTAAGCAATGGTTTGCATCTAGAGCGTGAACAACAAATGAATCGAAGTCAAGAGATTGGCCTGGTTCAATAATTAAGCATTTCTCTTTTGGAATTCTGTAAAGAATTTTCAGCACAGCGGAGGTTGCTTCAGAGCAAATAATAGTTGAATCAGGAGAAGTTAATATGGATTTGATACCAACAGTATGATCAGCATGAGCGTGAGATAGAAAAAAATATCCAGATGCATGAAGGATTTTTTTCTTCTTGCGAAAGGGAAATTCATCAAAGTAACTATTGGCGATTGTGGAAAAAACCATGCACTTACCCCAAACTTTCTTGAAAAGAGAAGAACGTCAATCTAGTCTAATAAGTTACGAAAATAAGGGGAATTAATTAATATTCGGTTTAAGAAGATCCAGTGTTTCACTAAAAAAAACCTCATATTGGTTAATCGTTCATTCTTTAATATTGGAAAAATGAAAAATATTGTGAAGATGGTTAAAAAAGTAATAAAAGACAGTTTGTGAATCTTTACGCTTTCCAGTCTGGGGATATTGTTTCCGGGTTCGGAATGAGACCGGGTGTGACTCAGGCCCTTTGGCCGAAGAACCTTCAGCTTTCTGATTTTCCCGTAGGCGCGAGCACAACAGTACAGATCAGAACGGAGCCTGACTTAACTTTC